>NZ_JBHVWC010000031.1:0-104061 GCF_042882445.1 Kitasatospora sp. NPDC058218
GTGCTGGGCCGTCCTGGCCCAGCACGGTACGGCCCGGGCCGGCCCGGTTCAGCTCCGGGCGGTCTGCACCACCGAGAGCTCGAACGACTGCTTGTTGTTCGCCTCGTTCCGGTCGTCGTCGCTGCGCACCGCGACCCAGCCGGTGAGCGTGCTCGGGGCCGGGAGGTCGGGGGACAGCCGTACCGGGATCAGCGCCGTGGCGCTCTGGAACTTCGGCAGTCCGGCCGGGAAGACGCAGCGCACCCGGTGGCCGTTCTGGAACACGGAGCAGTTCTCCGGGAAGAACGGGCCCTCGGGCGTCACACCCTCCGGCAGGGTGACCACCACGGTGAACGGCGAGGCCGTCCGGTCCGGGCCGAGGTTGCCGACGAAGGCGTGCACCGTGGTGGTGCCGCCGGGCGCGGCGGCGTCCGGGTCGATCCGGACCACCTGGAGGTCGGAGTCGGACCGGACCGGCGCCGCGGCGGGCGCCTCGGCCGGTGCCGGCGCGGTGACGGCGCCGGCCGCCGGGTCCGGCTCGGCCACTGGGCAGGTGGCCCACGCGGGCCCGGCGGCCAGCGCCGTCACCGCGCACCCCACCGTCAGTGCCTTGCCGAGGAAACTGCGAACGGACCTTCTGCGCGACATCGTCGCTCACCCTGCCTCTGCGTTCCGGCGCCCCGCACCGTCGCGGGCCGCGTCCGCACCAGCGTGACCGACCCGCCCGCCGCCGCCGGGACGCCCCGCCCTCGGGCCGCTCGAACGGGGGAACCCCCGTTCGGGAAGCCGGGTGGTCCGACGACCCGTACGGACGAACCCCGGTGACGGCGGGTCAGGGGGCGAGGACCTGCCCCAGCCGGGCCGCGATCTGGTGCATCACGGGGACGAGCGAGGCCGCGCCCGCCTGCTCCTCCAGCGCCCGGATCCGGGCCTCCGGGCCGGAGACCGAGAGCGCCGTCGGGGTCGGCGCGCCGGGTACCGCGAGGGCGATGCAGCGCACCCCGATCTCCTGCTCCTGGTCGTCCACCACGTAGCCGCGCTCGCGCGCCTCCGCCAACTGGAGCAGCAGCTCCTGCGGATCGGTCACGGTGTACGAGGTGTGCGCCGGCAGCGGGTTGGGGCCGAGCACCGCCCGCGCCTCCTCCTCCGGCAGCTGGGCCAGCAGGGCCTTGCCGACGCCCGTGCAGTGCGGCTGCACCCGGCGGCCGACCTCGGTGAACATCCGCATCGAGCGCCGCGACTGCACCTGTCCGACGTACACCACCTCGCCGCCCTCCAGCACGGCCAGGTTGGCCGTCTCGCCGGTGGCCTCCATCAGTTCGGCCAGGTAGGGGCGGGCCCAGCTGCCGAGCAGTCGCCCGGCCGTCTCGCCGAGCCGGATCAGCCGCGGGCCCAGGGTGTAGCGGCGTGCGGTGTCCTGGCGGACATAGCCCTGCTGCACGAGGGTACGAACCAGGCGGTGGATGGTGGGCATGGGCAGCCCGGAGGAGGTGGAGAGCTCGCTGAGCGTCGCCACGCCGCCGGAGTCGGCCAGCGCCTCCAGAAGCACGAAGGCGCGCTCGACGGACTGCACACCGCCGCTCGCGCGGTCCGTACCTGTCGTCGATGCTGTGTCGGGGGTCGCAACCACCGGCGTTCCCTTCGCTGTCGGGGGAGGAGTAGAGTCCCAGCGATCACCTCAACAAACCGTTGAAATTCTGTATCGCGGAAACTAGTCTCCACCTTACAGAATCGAACCCGCCGACAGGCTGGGTTTCGGATCGGTTCAGATCAAGGAAGTTCCCACCGGAACTCCCTTCGCCATGCTCAACCGTCTTAGGAGTGTCCTGCTCATGGCTACAGATCAGGGACCCGCCGGCGCCTCCCCCGCCGCTCCGGTCGTCACTGTCGCCGGTCCGCGAGTCCATCGGGCCGAGGAGGTGCTCACTCCGGAGGCGGTCGCCTTCGTCGTCGGCCTCCATCGCGCTTTCGAGGGCCGCCGGCAGGAGCTCCTGGAGCGCCGCAAGACCCGCCGCGCCGAGATCGCCCGCGCCGGCACCCTGGACTTCCTCCCCGAGACGGCCGCCGTGCGCGAGGGCGACTGGACGGTGGCCGAGGCCCCCCGCGCCCTCCAGGACCGCCGGGTGGAGATCACCGGCCCCACCGACCGCAAGATGGTCGTCAACGCGCTCAACTCCGGCGCCCGGGTCTGGCTCGCGGACTTCGAGGACGCCACCTCGCCGACCTGGGAGAACGTGGTCGGCGGCCAGATCAACCTGATCGACGCCTTCGAGGGCCGGATCGACTTCACCTCCTCGGCCGGCAAGGCCTACACCCTCAGGCCCGCCGCCGAGCTGGCCACCGTCGTGGTCCGCCCGCGCGGCTGGCACCTGGACGAGAACCACCTGCTGGTCGACGGCCGCCCGGTCGCCGGGGCCTTCCTCGACTTCGGCCTCTACTTCTTCCACAACGCGGCGCGGCTGCTCGCGCGCGGCGCCGAGGACCCGAACTCCGGCCCCTACTTCTACCTCCCGAAGACCGAGAGCCACCTGGAGGCCCGGCTCTGGAACGACGTCTTCACGCACGCCCAGGCCGCGCTCGGCATCCCGCACGGCACCGTCCGCGCCACCGTGCTGATCGAGACCATCACCGCCGCGTTCGAGATGGAGGAGATCCTCTACGAGCTGCGCGACCACGCGGCCGGGCTCAACGCGGGCCGCTGGGACTACCTGTTCTCGATCGTCAAGAACTTCCGCGACGCCGGTGAGCACTACATCCTGCCGGACCGCAACACCGTCACCATGGCCTCCCCGTTCATGGCCGCCTACACCCGGCTGCTGGTGCAGACCTGCCACCGGCGCGGCGCGCACGCCATCGGCGGCATGGCCGCGTTCATCCCCAGCCGCCGCGACCCCGAGGTCAACGCGGCCGCCCTGGAGAAGGTCAAGGCGGACAAGGAGCGCGAGGCCGGCAACGGCTTCGACGGCTCCTGGGTCGCCCACCCGGACCTCGTCCCGGTCGCCCGCGCCTGCTTCGACGCCGTCCTCGGCGAGCGCCCGCACCAGAAGGAGAACCCCGGTCCGGCCGAGGCCGTCACCGCCGCGCAGCTGCTCGACATCGCCGGCGCCGGCGGCCACTGCACCCACGCGGGCCTGCACAACGCCGTCCAGGTCGGCGTCCGCTACATCGAGGCGTGGCTGCGCGGCCTCGGCGCCGTCGCCATCTTCAACATGATGGAGGACGCGGCCACCGCCGAGATCTCCCGCTCGCAGATCTGGCAGTGGATCCACAACGGCGTCGTGCTCTCCGACACCGGGGAGAAGGCCACCGCCGACCTGGTGCGCCGCCTGGTGGCCGAGGAGCTCGCCGGGCTCCGGGCCGAGCTGGGCGACGACGTCTACGCCGGTGGGCGCTGGCGCGAGGCCGCCAAGCTCTTCGAACAGGTCGCCCTGGCCGAGGACTTCGCGGACTTCCTGACCCTCCCCGCGCTGCCCCTGCTGGGCTGAGCCCAATCTATCCGCGCGCGCAGCCGCAGCCGCCTGCCGGCTTGTAGCACTCGGCGCGCCCCTTTGCTCCGTTCCGTACGGCGACGAATCCACCTGTCCTCTCGTCGCCGTACGGAACGGCCATGTCCGGAGGAACCCTCGTGGCACGCATCTTCTTCAACGGCCAGGCCATGGTCGGCGGCCCCTTCCACGCCTCGGTCGCCGACGCGCTGGTCGGCCCGGTCCGCACCGCGCCGGGCTACCGCTTCTTCTCCATCGGTGACGTCTGCCCGGGCCTGCTCGCCGACCCGGGCGTCGACACCGCGATCGAGGGCGAGCTGTACGACATCACCCTCGAACACCTTCGCGACGTGATCCTGCCCGACGAGCCCCGTGAGCTCGAACTCGGCGTCATCACCCTGGCCGACGGCACGCCCTGCCTCTCCATGCTGCTCGCCCGCGGCGAGGTCGACCGCGGCGTCCACCGCGAGATCACCGGGTACGGCGGCTGGCGCGCCTATCTCGCCACCCTCGGCCGCACGGCCTGAACCCGCCCGGGGTCGGCGAACGTCCGGCGGACGCCGAAGGGCGCCGACCGGACTCCGTCCACCCGGGCCCCGTCACCCGTCGTCACCCGTCCCCGCCCGCGGCCAGCGCGTCGCCGAGCCGGCTGCGCCGGTACAGCACGCGGTGGCCGTGCCGGGTGCGGTCCAGCAGGCCCGCCGAGGCGAGCGCGCCCAGGTGACGGCTGACCGCGCCCGGTGTGACCCCGAGCCGCTGGGCCAGCTCCGTGGTGCTCGCCGGGACGGTCAGCATCGCCAGCAGCCGGGCCCGCGGCGCTCCGATCAGCCCCTCCAGGGCTCCGCCCGCCCGCTCCGGCCGCTGCGGGCCCAGCCCCTCCGCCATCGTCGCCTTGCCCCGCGCCGGGTAGCAGACCAGCGGCGGCCCCGCCTGGGTGACGTCGGTCTGCGCGCCGAGCCCGAACAGCGTCGGGATCAGCACCAGCCCCCGCCCGGCGACGTCCACCGTGGTGCCCACCGCCTTCACGGCGGGGTGCGGGTCGACGAGGCGCAGCACCCCGGCGTGCCAGGTCAGCCTGTCGTCGAGGTCGGCGAAGAGCCCCTCGGCCCCGCGCTCCGAGAGCATCCGGCCCCGGTGGGCGATGTCCGCCTCCAGCACCGACCGGGCCCGAGGCCACCAGGCGGGGGAGAGGCAGCGCGTCCAGTACGCGTCCAGTGCCTCGGCCACCCGGGCGGTCAGCGCCGCCGGGTCGTCGATCAGCGCGGCCAGTACCGGCGGCAGCGGGCTCGGCGTCCCGCCGCCCCGGTACGCCTCCAGCACGTCGGCCCGCACCACCTCCGCCGGGGTGGCCGCCAGTCGCGCCAGCTCGGCCGCGAAGTCCGGGCGCGGCCCGGCGGGCCGTGGCGTGAGGAAGTCCGGCACGAAGCCGACCGGCGCGATCATCGACTCCAACAGCTCGGTGTCCAGCGTCTCGTAGCGCTCCTGCCAGCCGGCGATCCACGGCTGCTGCTCCGGGTAGCGGCCCGGTGAGCGGCGGGCGCGCATGCTCAACACCGTCTCCTGCAGGGCGGAGTAGCCGAACCAGGTGGCGGCGAGGTCGTCGACGCCCAAGCGGAACTCGAACATTGACCGTAACGGTAAATGAGTTCCGCCGCTCCGGGAAGCCCGCTGTCCTACTGCCATGACTTCCACCGCGGTGCCCCCCACGGGCGTTCGCCGGCTGCTGCCGGCCGACCCACTGCTGCGCAGGCTCGCCCTGATGAGCCTGGTGAACACCGTCGGCAACGGCCTGTTCGTGACGGTCAGCGTGCTGTTCCTGACCCGTTCCGTCGGCCTGACGCCCGGCAAGGTGGCGCTCGGGCTGAGCATGGCCGGTGTCTGCGGGGTGTTCGCCGGGGTGCCGAT
The DNA here is from genome assembly GCF_042882445.1 of Kitasatospora sp. NPDC058218. Classification (NCBI taxonomy): domain Bacteria; kingdom Bacillati; phylum Actinomycetota; class Actinomycetes; order Kitasatosporales; family Streptomycetaceae; genus Kitasatospora; species Kitasatospora sp. NPDC058218. The sequence goes on from NZ_JBHVWC010000031.1 coordinate 5,370, forward strand.
GGGCCGGCTCGCCGACCGGGTGGGCGCCCGGCGGCTGCTGACGGTGGTCGGGCCGCTGGAGGCGGTCGCCGTCGTCGGCTACGCGTTCGTGCACTCGTTCGCCGCCTTCGTGGCGCTGGCCTGTGTGGCGACGGTGCTGGAACGCGGCGCGGCGGCGGTGCGCAGCGCGCTGATCGCCCGGATGCTGCCGGCCGAGAGCCAGGTGCGTTCGCGGGCGCTGCTGCGCTCGGTGATGAACGCGGGGCTGGTGATCGGGTCCAGTGGTGCGGCGTTGGCGCTGCAGTCCGACAGCTACGCCGGGTACGTCGCCGTGATGGTGCTGGACGCCCTGAGCTTCCTGGGTGCGACGGCGCTGCTGGCCGGCCTGCCGACCGCGGGGGTGACGGTCCGTCAGGAGGGGGGCCCGGCGGGCTCCGTCCGGCGGCGCACGGCGCTGCGTGACCGCCGCTACCTGGTGATCACCGCACTGCACGCGCTGCTGGAGCTCCAGTTCGCGGTGCTCACGGTGGGGATCCCGCTGTGGATCGTGCTCGCGACGGACGCTCCGGCGGCGGCCGTCGCCGCCGTCAACGTGGTCAACTGCCTGCTGGTGGTGGTGTTCCAGGTCCGCGCCAGCCGCGGTGTGGCCGACGTCCCGTCCGCGGCCCGGGCCTGTGCCCGGGGCGCTCTGCTGCTGGGAGCGGGCTGTCTGCTCTACGCGGCGGCCGCGCACGGTTCGGCCGCCCTGGCGGCGGGGGCGATCCTGGCCGGGGCGCTGGTGCACAGCCTCGGTGAGCTGCTCACCTCCGCCGGCGGTTGGACGCTGAGCCTGGACCTGGCCGATCCGCGGGCCCACGGCGAGTACCAGGGGGTGTTCATGAGCGGCCAGGCGGCGGCTCACGTGATCGGCCCGCTGGTGGTCGGCCTGACCGTGGTCGATCACGGTCAGGCCGGGTGGGCGGTCCTGGCGGGCGTCTTCGTGCTCGCGGGCGCCGCGCTCCCGGCGGCGACCCGGGGGGCGGAGCCACCGGCCGTCGCCCACTGATCGTGCGGCCCGCTCCCCACGGGGGTGGGAGCGGGCCGCCGGGCACGCCACAGCCCCGGACCCTCGCCGTGGGTCCGGGGCTGTGGTCCGTGTGCCGCCCCGAGGAGCCGGCTCACGGAGTCCGGGTGACGCACCGTCCCTGGGCGGCCCGGAGCTCAGGGGGTCACACGGGGCGGGCGGCGAGCTCCTTGGCGGCACGGGCGCAGGCCTGGGCGATCCGGTCCTCGTTCACCGTGGTCAGCTGCCCCTTCTCGACGACGGCGTTGCCGTTGACGAAGAGGGCGGCCAGCGGCGGCAGGGCGCCGAGGGTGAGGGCGGCGATCGGGTCGGCGATCGAGGAGTGCATGATGCCATCGATCTTCCACAGGGCGAGGTCGGCCAGCTTGCCGACCTCGATCGAGCCGATCTCGTTGTGCCGGCCGAGCACCCGGGCGCCGCCCATGGTGCCCAGACGCAGCGCCTGGCGGCCGGTGAGCGCGGTCGGGTAGCCGTGCAGGCGGTTGATCAGCAGGGCGTTGCGCAGCTCGGTGCCCAGCTCGCCGGACTCGTTGGAGGCGGTGCCGTCCACGCCGAGGCCGACCGGGACGCCGGCCTTCAGCATGTCGGGGACGCGGGCGATGCCGGCGGCCAGGCGGGCGTTGGAGGACGGGCAGTGCGCGACGCCGGTGCCGGTCTCGGCGAACTTGGCGATGTCGGAGTCGTTCATGTGGACGCAGTGCGCCATCCAGACGTCCTCGCCCAGCCAGCCCACCGACTCGAAGTAGTCGGTCGGGCCCATGCCGAACAGCTCCTTGCAGAACGCCTCCTCCTCGGCGGTCTCGGAGCCGTGGGTGTGCAGCCGGACGCCCTTGCGGCGGGCCAGCAGGGCGGCCTCGCGCATCAGCTCGGTGGAGACCGAGAAGGGCGAGCAGGGGGCGATGGCGATCTGCAGCATCGAGTCGAAGGAGGCGTCGTGGTACCGGTCGACGGCCGCCTCGGAGGCGATCAGGATCTCCTCGGTGTTCTCGACCGCGTGGTCCGGCGGCAGGCCGCCGTCCTTCTTGCTGCGGTCCATCGAGCCGCGCAGCGCGGTGAAGCGCATGCCGAGCTCCTGGACGGCCTCGATCTCGGCGCCGAGGATGTCGCCGCCGTCCTTGGGGAAGACGTAGTGGTGGTCCGACGCGGTGGTGCAGCCGGACTTGAGCAGCGCGGCGGCCGAGCCCTGGGCGGCGGCGTGCACGAGCTTGTCGTCGATCCGGGCCCAGGTCGGGTAGAGGGCGACCAGCCAGTCGAAGAGGATGTTGTCCTGGGCGAGCCCGCGGGTGATCCACTGGTAGAAGTGGTGGTGGGTGTTGACCAGTCCGGGGGTGACGAGGTGGCCCTCGCCGTTGATCCGGCGTACCACGTTGTCCAGCCACTGCGGGGCGGGGCCGTCGCCGACCGACTCGATCCTGTTGCCGAGGACGACCACGTGGCCGCGGGCGTACTCGGTGTCGTTGGCGTCGACCGTCGCGATCGCGACGTTCTCGATCACGATCCGCTGGTCGGCGGGCGGGGGCTGGACTGCCATGGCGTTACTCCTATGGGGGGAGGGTTGACGGAGGGCGCGCGATGAGCGGCACGCGCCCTCCGACAACCGGTCAGGACGGTGTCGCCGTCGGCACCGTCGTGGCGGGGGGCCCGTCGGTCGGCGACCGACGGGCGACTCCGACGTGGTGGAAGAGCAGGTTGAGCAGGACGGCCATCACGCTGCCGGCCGAGATTCCGGAGTGCAGGAGGGTGCGGACGGACTCCGGGAACGCGTCGTAGAAGGTCGGCGCCGCGATCGGGATGATGCCGACCCCGAGCGCGACCGACACCAGGATGGTGTTGGAGCTGGACTCCATGCCGGCCTCCGCGAGGGTGCGGATACCGCTCGCCGCGACCGTGCCGAAGAGCACGATCCCGGCACCGCCCAGGACGGGCTGCGGGACGAGGGAGACGACCGATCCGAGCACCGGGAAGAGTCCGAGCATGATCAGGATGCCTCCGCCGGCCGCGACCACGAAGCGGCTGCGGACCTTCGTCAGTGCCACCAGCCCGATGTTCTGGGCGAAGGCGCTGGCGGCGAAGCCGTTGAAGACCGGGCTCAGCGCGGTGGCCAGCCCGTCCGCCCGCAGGCCGGCGGCGAGCGTGGGTTCGTCGGCCTCGCGGTCGACGATCTTCCCGAGCGCCAGCATGTCGGCGGTGGACTCGGTCATCGAGACCACCATGACGATGCAGAGCGAGAGGATCGCGGCCGCGTCGAAGACGGGGGCGCCGAAGTGGAACGGGGACGGGAGCGCGAAGACCTTCGCGTCCTGCACCGCCCCGAAGTCGGCCAGGCCCAGCGGGAAGGCGAGCAGGGTGCCGATCGCCAGCCCGACGAGCAGGGAGAGCTGTTGCCAGAAGCCGCGCAGCAGCCGGTTGCAGAGCACCACCGCGACGAGGGTGATCGCGGCGAGGCCGATGGCCCGCATGGAGCCGAACCCGGGCGCGCCCGGCGAACCGCCGCGCGCCCAGTTGACCGCCACCGGCAGCAGGGACACCCCGATGAGGGTGATCACGGTGCCCTGGACGACCGGTGGGAAGAACCTGATCAGTTTGCAGAAGTACGGCGCCGCGAGGAAGCACAGGAGCCCCGCGACGATCACCGCTCCGAAGATCACCGGGAGGGCGTCCTTCGGTCCGTGCTCCTTGGCTATGGCGATCATGGGCGCGACGCCCGCGAACGAGACGCCGTTCACGAACGGCAGCCGCGCGCCGATCTTCCAGATGCCGAGGGTCTGCAGGAGGGTGGCCAGTCCGGCGGTGAACAGGCTGGCCGAGATGAGCAGGGCGAGCTCGGTGGGGGAGAGCCCCACGCCGGCGCCGACGATGAGCGGGGGAGCGACGACTCCCGCGTACATCGCGGCGACGTGCTGCAGTCCGGTGGAGATCAGTTTCACCGGCGGCAGCAGCTCGTCCACGGGGTGGACTCCCGGCCCGGAAGGGGTGTCGGGGAGGTTGGTCGACACACCGTCCGGACCGGGTGGCCCGTGGACGATGTCCCGGTCGGGGGTGGAACCGCCGTCTGAGGTGCGGGTGGAGCGAAGTGCCATGTCGAGCCCCTCTTGTGCCCTGGCTCTCGGCGCGCCCGCGGCGCTGGAGATCCCCCGAGGGCGGGACGGCGGAACAAGGATCCCTCGGGACGCTTCTCCAGCACCCCGGGCCGGCCGCCGCGAGGCGGGCACGATCTCCGGTGGGTGGGGGGTGGAGAAACTTCTGGTGCAGGAGTTACGGGTACTGCGAACCGTCCGGCACCAGCCGGCCGTGGGAGGCCGGAGGGTGCGGTGGTGCCGGGCGGGGTTCATGGGGTGGGGGGCGGTCAGGCGACCGGGATCACCGGGACGACGCCCTCGCGGTGCACGGTGCCCTCGATCAGGCCGTACATCCGGTCGGCGGCGTAGTAGACCTCGTTGTCGTTCTTGAGGCCGAACGGCGCCAGGTCGACCAGGAAGTGGTGCTTGTTGGGCAGTTCGAGGCGTACCTCGTCCACCTCGGCGCGGTTGTTCAGGACCCGGGTGCCCATCGAGTGCAGGGTCTGCTGCAGCGAGTAGGAGTAGGTCTCGGCGAACGCCTCCAGGAGGTGCCGCTTCACATGGGTGTAGGAGCGGTTCCAGTTGGGCTGGGCCTCGTCGTCCCGGCCGTCGAAGCCGTACTTCCACCGCGCCGTCACCTGGGTGGCGAGGATGCGGTCGTAGGCCTCCTGCAGGGTGGTGTACTTGTCCTTGATGTAGCCCCAGAACTCCGAGTTGGTGGAGTTCATCACCACGAGGTCCTTCAGGCCCGAGATGACCTGGACCGTCTCGCCGTCGTAGGTGATCTCGCTGGTCCTGGTCTCCTGGCCCTGGCGGACGAAGGAGTGGCCGACCTCCTCGGAGCCGATGAAGCGGGCCGAGTTGTCCGGGGTCCGGATCCGGTCCCAGGTGTACTCCTCGATCCGGATCCGGGCGCGGTGGATCGGCTCGTTGTCGTCCACGAAGTGGCGTGCCAGCGCGATGCCGAACTGCTCCGCGGACTCGATCCCGTACTCCTTCGCGAAGGCGAAGACGGTGTTCTTGGTGGTGTCGGTGGGCAGGCAGTTGGCGTTCGAGCCGGTGAGGTGGACGTCGTCGAGGTCGCCGGAGAGGGCGACCGAGACGTTCAGGTCCTTGATCTCGTGACGGGTGCTGTCACGGTAGACGCGGACGATGCGGTTCTCCGCCTTGCCGTACTGGTTCTGACCGAGCACGTGGGCCATGACAGGCTCCCAATCAATCAAGCGGTCTAGCTTCCGCGGTAGACCGAGTATCCGAACGGGTTCAGCAGCAGCGGCACGTGGTAGTGGTGCTGCGCGGGCGCGACCGTGAAGACGATCGAGACCTCGGGGAAGAACGGCGGCTCCTGCGACGTGCGCGCGTAGTACGCGGTGGTGTCGAAGAGCAGCCGGACGACCGAGCCCGCCTCCGCGGCCGGCAGGTCCTTGGCCCGGCCGTCGGAGTCCGTGGCGGAGGTGCCGAGCACCTTCCAGCCACCCTCGGTGTGCAGTGCGAGCTCGACCGGGACCCCCTCGGCCGGGCGGCCGAGGCTGGTGTCGAGCACGTGGGTGGAGATGCCAGTCATGGGTGAAGTGACCTTACTGATGGCAGGTGTGACGATGCGTCGAACCTACGTGACGAGACGTCAGTTCTCGTCGAGCAGGCGGTTGATCCGAATGTCGTTGATCTTGCGCAGCTCGCCCCGGACGATCTCCGCCTCGGCGGCGGTGTCGTTGGGGAAGCGTTCCCGCAGGGCGGCGAGCATGGTGTCCGCGGTGCGGCCGGTGGCGCAGATCAGGAACACGTGGCCGAACTTGGCCTCGTAGGCGGCGTTGGCCTCGTGCAGCTCGTCGAGGAGTGCGGTGTCCACTCCCCGGATGCCGGCCTGCTCGCGCTCGGAGGTGGCGTCGCCCGCCTTGGGCGTGCCGATCCGGGCGTGGCCGGCCATCGCGTCGTGCAGGTCGGCGACCGTCAGGGCGGCCATGGCCGCCGCGTTGGCGTCGAGCAGGGCCGCGCGGTCGGACCAGGGTCGGGCCGATGCCACGGCGTCGGCCCAGGTGGTGCTGGAGCAGACCTCCAGCAGGATCTCCCTCAGCTCGGCGGCGTCGGCCGCCGCCAGGGCGTCAAGGGCGTGGGGGTGGTTGGTCACGGGTGGACCTCCTGAAGAGTGGTGCCACCCGCACAAGCTAGATCCACCCAACCGGGCCGTCAACACTTTGTTGAACGGTTGGTGGTTACGTTTTGAACCGCGCCCGGTTACCGGGCCGTTTCGTGTGCGATGAGACAAGTGTGCCCCGCCGGGGGCTGGTGAAGACTGGCCCGGCCGGCGGGGTTCACCCGGCCGGCCGTGTCGGCCGGACTCCGGTGTCGCACGCTCAGCCGGACTTCGTGCCGTCCTGGCGGTTGAGGTAGTTGTACACGGTGAAGCGGCTCACGCCGAGCGCCGAGGCGACCGTCTCCACCCCGTGGCGGACGGTGAAGGCGCCCCGCTCCTCCAGCAGGGCGACCACGCGCTGCTTCTCCCAGCGGTCCAGCTCGGCCAGCGGCCGGCCGTCGAACTGGCGGGTCATCTCGGCCAGCAGCCGGTCCAGCGCACTGCTCAGGTGCGGCAGCCGGACGGCCAGGGCCGGGGTGCCCTCCCACTCCAGCAGGACGTCCTCGGACTTCGCCTCCGCCAGCGGTACGGGCGTCGCGCCGACGGCGTCCAGCAGTGGCTTGATCGCCACGGCGAGCGGGTGGTCCACGTGCTCGGTCACGGCGTACCGCCCTCCTCGCCGAGCACGCTGACCTGGACCGAGATCCGGGTCGCGCCGGCGTCCAGGGTCTCCCGGAGCAGCTTGGTCACGGCGGCCAGGACCTGGTCGGCCTCGCCCTCCGCGCCGGTTCCGAAGGGGCCGACCGCGACGGCCAGGCCGGCCTCGTCGACCACCTTCCGGGCCGCCACGGCGTGCTCCGGGAACGTGTCCAGTTCGAATGGTTCTGTCGTGAACTCCACCATCAATCGCACCTGCTCACTGTAGCGAGCGGGGGTGCGCCCGGTCATCGGGCGGTCGGTGGCTGGTCGATCGAACAGGGCGGGCCCGGGGTCGGGGGTCGGTTTCGGCCGCTTCAACAAATTGTTGCGACGCTCTTGACACCCGCTCGACGCGGCGGACATGCTTCCACCAAGCAGAATCGCTCTTCCGGATCGTGGAAGTTGCGGATAGACGGAAGAGATGAGAGGTGATTGACGTGACTGCCGCCGCCGCGCACAGCTTCACCGTCAACCTGTCGATCCTGTTCGGTGAGCTCCCGCTCCTGGAGCGCCCGGCCGCCGCCGCCGCCGCCGGCTTCACCGCCGCCGAGCTGTGGTGGCCGTTCGGCGAGGAGCACGCCCCGTCCGAGGCCGAGCAGGACGCGCTCCGCAAGGCCTTCGGCGACGCCGGCGTGCAGCTCACCGGCCTCAACTTCCTGGACGACCTCAGCAAGGGCGCCCGCGGCACCGTCTCGGTCCCGGCCGAGAAGGAGCGGTTCCGGGCCAACGTCCCGGTCGCCGCCGGGCTGGCCGCCTCGCTCGGCACCACGGCGCTCAACGCGCTCTACGGCAACCGGATCGAGGGCGTGGACCCGGCCGAGCAGGACGCGCTCGCGCTGGAGAACCTCGTCGTCGCCGCGAAGGCCGCCCACGAGACCGGCGCGGTCCTGCTGATCGAGGCACTGAACAAGCCCGAGTCCCCGGACTACCCGCTGGTCTCCGCGGCCGCCGCGGTCGAGGTCGTCGACAAGGTCAACGCCGCGACCGGCCTGGGCAACGCGAAGTTCCTCTGCGACCTCTACCACCTGGCCAGGAACGGCGAGGACCTGGCGGCCGTCATCGACACCTACGCCGACCGCTTCGGCCACGTCCAGATCGCCGACACCCCCGGCCGCAACGAGCCCGGCACCGGCGAGCTGGACTTCGAGGACCTCTTCGCCCGCCTGACCGCCGCCGGCTATGGGCCGATCAGCGGCTCCGCCGCGGGCGGCCGGATCGGCCTGGAGTACCGCCCGGCCGGCGGTGTCAGCGCCGACAGCTTCGAGTGGCTGCCGCGCGAGCACCGCGCCGCGAAGTAGTCCCGACCCCACCCCTCCACGTACAAAGGAACGACGCGATGAGCCGCAAGATCGCCTTCATCGGCCTCGGCATCATGGGCAGCCCGATGGCCGCCAACCTGGTCAAGGCCGGCCACCACGTCACCGGCTACAACCTCACCCAGCCGCAGATCGACGCCCTGGTCGCGGCCGGCGGCCACGGTGCGAGCAGCATCGCGGACGCGGTGAGGGACGCCGAGGTCGTCATCACCATGGTCCCGGCCGACCCGCACGTCGAGCAGGCCATCCTCGGCGAGGGCGGTGTGCTGGAGAACGTGCGGCCCGGCACGCTCGTCATCGACATGTCGAGCATCACCCCGCAGACCTCGATCAAGGTGGAGGCCGCCGCCAAGGAGAAGGGCGTCCGCACCCTGGACGCCCCGGTCTCCGGTGGCGAGGCCGGTGCCGTCGAGGCGGTGCTGTCGATCATGGTCGGCGGCGCGGCCGAGGACTTCGCCGAGGCCAAGCCGCTGTTCGACGCGCTGGGCACCACGGTCGTCCACGTCGGCCCGGCCGGCGCCGGCCAGACCGTCAAGGCCGCCAACCAGCTGATCGTCGCCGTCAACATCCAGGTGCTGGCCGAGGCCGTGGTGTTCCTGGAGAACGCCGGGGTCGACCTCGCCGCCGCGCTGGACGTGCTCGGCGGCGGCCTGGCCGGCTCGACCGTGCTGAACCGCAAGAAGGCGAACATGCTGAACCGCGAGTTCGCGCCGGGCTTCCGGATCGACCTGCACCACAAGGACATGGGCATCGTCACCGACGCCGCCCGCGCCGTGGGCGCCGCGCTGCCGGTCGGCGCCGTGGTCGCCCAGCTGGTCGCCTCCGCCCGTGCCAACGGCGACGGTTCGCTGGACCACTCGGCGCTGCTGCGCGGCGTCGAGCGGCTCTCCGGCCGCGAGGTCAAGTAGCCCCCGCGGTACCACTGACTCCTCCTGGTGGCGTGTACCTATCCGGTCGTGCCCGCGCCACCAGGAGGCCAAGCCCGATCGGCAGGCGGGCTGGGGCTCATCCGCCTCCTGCCGATCGACCAAACCGGCGGCGCGCACTCCCTGTCGGGGGCACTTCGGTCGTGCCGCGCGCCGCCCGGCCCCCTCCCTCGCCGAGGGGAGCCTCTCGTACGTCGGAAGCGGGACGAGGGGAACGGCGGGGAGGGGGCCCACCCCGGCCCTACGGGGCACATGCTTGACGAAACAGCGCCAGAACCGTCCGGAAGTGAGGCCCGCACCATGCCCGCCACCCCCACCCAGGGCCATGTGGTCGTAGCTCCCGACAAGTTCAAGGGCACCCTGGAGGGCGCCGAGGTCGCCGCCCGGATCGCCGCCGGCATCCGCCGCGCCGCGCCCGGTGTCGAGGTCCGCGAACTGCCCGTCGCCGACGGCGGCGAGGGCACCCTGGCCGCCGCGCTGGCGGCCGGGTTCACCCGGATCCCGGCCAAGGTGGCCGGCCCCACCGGCCTGCCAGTGGACGCCGCGCTCGCCGTCCGGGGCGACACCGCCGTGGTCGAGCTGGCGCAGTCCTCCGGGCTGGCCAGGCTCCCCGGCGGCCGGACCGCCCCGCTCGCGGCCGGCTCCTACGGGGTCGGTCAGCTGATCGGCCGGGCGGTGGCCCTGGGGGCCAGGCGGATCGTGCTCGGCCTCGGCGGCAGCGCCTGTACCGACGGCGGCGCGGGCATGGTCCAGGCGCTCGGCGTCGGCCTGCGGGACGCCGACGGCGGCGAGCTGCCGCCCGGCGGCGGCGCGCTGCGCAAGCTGGCCCGGATCGACCTCGGACCGCTGGCCGACGTGCTCACCGGCGTCGAGGTCGTGGTGGCCTGCGACGTGGACAACCCGCTGCTCGGTCCGCGCGGTGCGACCGCCGTCTACGGGCCGCAGAAGGGCGCCGACGGCGACGACCTGGTGGTCCTGGAGGAGGGGCTGACCCGCTTCGCCGACCTGGTCGGCGAAGCCGTCGGCCGGGACGTCCGGGAGGCTCCCGGCGCCGGGGCCGCGGGCGGGGTGGGCTTTGCCGCCCTCGCCCTGCTCGGCGCCACCATGCGACCCGGCATCGAGTTGATGCTCGAACTGCTGGGTTTCGACGAGGCCGTGCGTGGGGCACGCCTCGTCGTGACCGGCGAGGGCTGCCTGGACGCTCAGACGCTCCACGGCAAGGCACCCGCCGGAGTCGCCGCGGCGGCCACTCGGGCGGGGGTTCGGGTGGCCGCCGTGGCCGGACGGCTGGAGCTGTCGGAGCGCGAGTGGCGCGCGGCCGGCTTCACCACCGCGTACGCGCTCACCGACCTGGCCGAACAGCCGGGGGACAGCATGACCCGCGCGGCGGAGCTGGCCGAGGTCGCGGGGGAGCGGCTCGCGGTCGCCTTGCTGAGCGGCTGAGCGGACCGTCCGGCCCGGCCGGCAGGACCGTCCGGCTCTCGTATCTTCCTACATTGACGTTTTGTTGAAGGCGGCCCTAGGCTCCGGGCATTCCTTCGGCACACCCCACCCGTACCCAGGTTTCGGAGGTCCCCCATGCCCCCCAGCGAGGCGTCCTTCAGCGAGGCGGCGGTGATCCGCTCCCGCCGGGCCGTCCTGCCGGACGGCGAGCGTCCCGCCGACGTGCTGATCCGGAACGGGACGATCGAGCGGATCGCCGAGTACGGCGCGCTCACGGCCGGCGACCGGCCGGCGACCGACCTCGGCGACACCGCCCTGCTCCCCGGTCTGGTCGACACCCACGTGCACGTCAACGAGCCCGGCCGGACCGAGTGGGAGGGCTTCGCCACCGCCACCCGGGCCGCGGCCGCCGGCGGTGTCACCACGATCATCGACATGCCGCTCAACTCGATCCCGCCCACCACCACGGTGGACGGCCTGGAGGTCAAGCGGAAGACCGCCGAGGGCCAGGCCTGGGTCGACCTCGGCTTCTGGGGCGGCGCCGTCCCCGGCAACGTCCCGGATCTCGAACCGCTGCACCGCGCGGGCGTGTTCGGCTTCAAGAGCTTCCTGGCCCCGTCCGGGGTGGACGAGTTCCCGCACGTCGAACAGGCCGACCTGGAGGCCGCGCTGGCCGAGCAGGCCCGGATCGGCGCGCTGGCGATCATCCACGCCGAGGACCCGGCCGTGCTCGCCGCCGCTCCCCAGCAACCCGGCGTCCACTACCGCGACTTCCTCGCCTCCCGCCCCGCCGGCGCCGAGACCGCGGCCGTCGCCCGGCTGCTCGACACCGCCCGGCGCACCGGCGCCCGGGTCCACATCCTGCACGTCTCCTCCGCCGCCGTGCTGCCGCTGCTGCGCCAGGCCCGCGCGGACGGCGTCCGGGTGACCGCCGAGACCTGCCCGCACTACCTCACGCTGGCCGCCGAGGAGGTGCCGGACGGCGACACCGCGTTCAAGTGCTGTCCGCCGATCCGCGACGAGGCCAACCGCGACGAGCTCTGGGCCGCCCTGGCCGCCGGCGAGTTCATCGCGATCGTCTCCGACCACTCGCCCTCCACCCCGGACCTCAAGCTGCTGCCCGCGTACGGCGGCAGCGGCGACTTCGCGGCCGCCTGGGGCGGCATCGCCTCCCTCCAGCTCGGCCTGCCGGCCATCTGGACGGAAGCCCGCCGCCGCGGCCACACCCTGTCCGACGTGGTCCGCTGGATGGCGAGCGGCCCGGCCTCCCTGGTCGGCCTCACCGGGACCAAGGGCGCCATCGCCGTCGGTCACGACGCCGACCTTGTCGCCTTCGACCCGGACGGCGCGTTCGCGGTGCGGGCCGCCGAGCTGCACCACCGCAATCCCGTCACCCCCTACGCGGGCCGCACGCTGACCGGCGCCGTCCGCACCACCTGGCTGCGCGGCCGGGTGGTCGACACCGCCGCCGAGCCCTTCGGCCGCCGGATCACCCGTCACCAGGAGAGCCAGTGAGCACCGTCAACACCCCGAGCGCTCCGTTCACCGAGCTGGTCGACCTGGCGTCGCGGCTGCTCGGCGCGGGCGTCGTCGCCACCAACGAGGACACCTTCGCGGACGCGGAGAACCTGCTGGTCGCCAAGCCCGCCGAGTTCCGCCCGCACACCTTCGGCCACAAGGGCCAGATCATGGACGGCTGGGAGTCCAGGCGCCGCCGCGGCGTCGGAGCCGACCAGCCGCACCCCACCGACGACGACCACGACTGGGCGGTCGTGCGGCTCGGCGTCGGCGGTGTGGTCCGCGGCCTCGTCATCGACACCGCCCACTTCACCGGCAACTACCCGGAGAGCGCCTCGGTCGAGGCCGCGGCCGTCCCCGGGCACCCGTCGCCGGGGGAGCTCGCGGCCGCCGACTGGGTCGAACTGCTGCCGCGCACCCCGCTCCAGGGCGACACCGCGCACGAGTTCGCGATAGGCGACGACACCCGCTACACCCATGTGCGCCTCAACATCTTCCCGGACGGCGGGGTCGCCCGGCTGCGGGTGCACGGCGAGGTGCTGCCCGACCCGCGCGAGCTGGACGGCCTCACCTTCGACCTGGCCGCCCAGGAGTACGGCGGCGTGGCCGAGGCGGCGTCCGACCGCTACTTCTCCTCCCCGCACAACCTGAACGCTCCCGGTCGCGCCACCGTCATGGGCGAGGGCTGGGAGACCCGGCGTCGGCGCGACAAGGCCAACGACTGGGTGCAGATCGCCCTGGCCGGGGGCGGCGAGGTCCTGGCCGCCGAGGTGGATACCACCCACTTCGTCGCCAACGCCCCCGGCTGGGCCGACCTGACCGGCTACGACGCGTCGGGCGGCGGGCCAGCACCGATACGACACGCCGCCGCCGACCGTGACGGCTGGTTCGAGATCCTGCCCCGCACGCGCCTCCAGCCCGACACCCGGCACCGCTTCCGACTCGACGTCGGCCGCCCGGTGACCCACGTGCGGATCAACGTCCACCCGGACGGCGGCCTCGCCCGCCTGCGCCTCACCGGCCGTCTGACCGAGGCCGGCCGCGCGGCCCTGGCCCTGCGCTGGTTCGACGCCGTCCCGGCCGCCGAGGCCACCGCCGCGCTCACGGAGGCCGGTCTCACCGGCGCGGAGGCCGCCGCACTGGCCGCCGCCCGCCCGCTGGCGGACCGGGCCGCGGCCACCGCCGCCGTCGCCGCGCTGCAGCCGGGCGACGGACCGGACGGCGAGCACTCCTCCCGCCGCCGCTCGGCCGTCTGGCGCCTGCTCGGCATCTGAACCGGCGTCACTCTCCTCTCCACGCACGCCTTATCGACCCTGAAGGACCCTCCATGTCCAAGATCCTGACCACGGAGTCCGGCGCGCCCGTCGCCGACAACCAGAACTCGGCCTCGGCCGGCGAGTACGGCCCGCTGCTCATCCAGGACCAGCAGCTCCTGGAGAAGCTGGCCCGGTTCAACCGCGAGCGCATCCCGGAGCGCGTCGTGCACGCCCGGGGCTCCGGCGCCTACGGCTACTTCGAGGTCACCGACGAGGTCTCGCAGTACACCAGGGCGGCCTTCCTCTCCGAGGTCGGCAAGCGCACCGAGCTGTTCCTGCGCTTCTCCACCGTGGCGGGCAACCTGGGCTCCAGCGACGCGGTGCGCGACCCGCGCGGCTTCGCGCTGAAGTTCTACACCGAGGAGGGCAACTACGACCTCGTCGGCAACAACACCCCGGTGTTCTTCATCAAGGACCCGATCAAGTTCCCCGACTTCATCCACTCGCAGAAGCGCGACCCGTTCACGGGCGTCCAGGAGGCCGACAACGTCTGGGACTTCTGGGCCCACTCGCCGGCCTCCACCCACCAGATCACCTGGCTCTTCGGCGACCGCGGCATCCCGGCCTCCTACCGCCACATGAACGGCTACGGCTCGCACACCTACCAGTGGGTCAACGAGCAGGGCGACGCCTTCTGGGTGAAGTACCACTTCAAGACCAACCAGGGCATCCGCTCGCTGGACGGCGGCCAGTCCGCCGAGGTGCTCGGCGCCGACGCCGACAGCCACCAGCGCGACCTGCACCAGGCCATCGAGCGCGGCGTCTTCCCGAGCTGGACGCTCTACGTCCAGCTGATGCCGGTCGCCGAGGCCGCGGACTACCGCTTCAACCCCTTCGACCTGACCAAGGTGTGGCCGCACGCCGACTACCCGCTGGTCAAGGTCGGCCGGCTGGTGCTGAACAAGAACCCGGAGAACGTCTTCGCCGACGTCGAGCAGTCCGCGTTCTCGCCGAACAACTTCGTGCCCGGCATCGGCCCGTCCCCGGACAAGATGCTCCAGGGCCGCCTGTTCGCCTACGCGGACGCCCAGCGCTACCGCCTCGGCGTCAACCACACCCTGCTCGCCGTCAACGCGCCCCGGGCGACCGAGGCGAACAACTACGGCCGCGACGGCTTCGCCGCCGTCAACAAGTCCGGCCGCGGCAAGAACTACGAGCCCAACTCGTACGACGGCCCGGCCCAGACCGACAGCGCGCTCGCCGCGCCGGTCGCGGTGAACGGCCACGCCGGCACCTACACCACGCCGGCCCACACCAAGGACGACGACTTCTTCCAGGCCGGTGAGCTCTACCGGCTGATGTCGGCCGGCGAGAAGACCCGCCTGATCGACAACATCGCGGGCTTCCTGGCACAGGTGACGCGCGACGACATCGTCGAGAAGAACCTCGCCCACTTCCACGCGGCCGACGAGGAGTACGGCGCCCGCCTGGAGGCCGCCGTCACCAAGCTCCGCGCCGGCGACGAGGGCTGACCCACCGCCCCCTTCCGAACCACCCTCGCCGGCCGCCGGGGCCCGCACCCCGGCGGCCGCACTTCGGGCCCCTCCCCCCAGGGCAGTGGGGGAGGGGCCGTTGTGCTGCCCGCGCCCACCACCTCGCACCCCCGCCGGTCAAGTTCTTTACCGTACCTGCACGAATATCCGCGGAGCGGCAACTGCCGGGGCCCCGGGGTGGTTAGGCTGGAGAACACCCGCGGGTAACTCCGTGGGGGACATCGGAAGGGGACGACATGTCGACACCAGCCCCGGGTCGTCACGCCACGCTGGACCAGGGCGTGCCCGGTCCGTTCACCTCCCTGCAGCACGCCCTCAGACTGCTGGAGGCCGTCGACCGGCACCCCGGCGGTGCCACCCTGGTCTCCCTCGCCCGGGAGACGTCCCTGGGCCTGCCGACCGTCCGCCGGCTCGCCGAGATCCTGGAGATCGAGGGCTACCTCCAGTGCCAGGACGGCGGTTGGGTGCTCGGCGGTACCTTCGCGCTGCTCGGGCAGCGCAACCGGGAGCAGCTGGTGCGGGCCCGGCTGGACCGCAAACTCGCCGAGCTGCGCGACGAGTTGGGCGCGGCGGTGTACTTCACCCGCTACCACGACGGCGAATTGTCGGTCGAGGCGGTGGCCGCCGGCGAGCACGCACCGGCGGTGCAGGAGTGGGTGGACTTCCGGGCCACCGCGCACGCCAGTGCGATCGGCAAGTGCCTGCTCAGCCAGCTCGACCACGACGCCCGCCTGGACCACCTCTCCCGTCACCCGGTCGCCCGGCTCACCTCGCGGACGGTCGTCGACGCCGACCAGCTGATGCACCGGCTGGAGCGCCAGCCGGCCACCGTGCCGGTGCTGGACATCCAGGAGTACGCGCTCGGCACCGTCTGCGCCGCCGTGCCGGTGACGGCGGGGAGCACGGTCGGCTGCCTGGCCACCTCGATGCCGGTCGACAACGTGCACCGGCTCAAGGCAGCCGCCGAGCTGCTGGCCGCCCGGGCCGCGCCGCTGATGCTCGCGATGGCGGTCTGACCCGGGCCGCCCGGGCCGCCCGGCCCGCCCGGTCGAGGCCGGTCCTACGGGGCGCGGCCGGTCCTGACGGGGCGTGACCCGTCCTGGCCGGCCGCGCTCGGCCGCGCCCGCAAGCCCCGTCGGATCCGGCGGGGCTTTCGCGTTTCCCGGGGCGCCGCCCGGTGCACATCACTTATTAGACTCGATGTCGATAGGAGTCGCCGAAACCCTTGAAGCAGGCGCTACCCGCGAGTAGGTTGCCTGGAGCCGCGCGAGCCGAGCCACCCCGCCCCCAGGTCAGGAGGGCCTCCATGCCCCGCACCACCACACCCGTTCCCGCCGTCGCCGCCCCCGCCGCCCGGATCCACGACAGCCTCGTCCTGGAGCCCCGGGACGTCCGCTTCGACTGGTCCGGCCTGCCGCTGCACTGGATCCCGGACGAGCCGATGGCCACCCACGTCATCAACGTCCTGCACCTCCTGCTCCCGGAGGGCGAGCGCTGGTTCGTCAAGGTGTTCAAGGACGCGCTGCCGCTGATCCGGGACGACCAGCTGCGCGAGGAGGTGCTCGGCTTCATCGGCCAGGAGGCCATCCACGCGGAGGCCCACCAGGAGGTGCTGGACCACCTGCTCGCCCAGGGCCTCGACCCGCGCCCCTACGTCCGCCAGATCGCCTGGCTGTTCCAGCGCGTCCTCGGGGACAAGCCCGGCCTGCCGCCCGCGCGGCAGCGCGAGAACATCATCGAGCGGGTCGCCTTCGTCGCCGCGATCGAGCACTTCACCGCCTTCCTGGGCAACTGGGCGCTCAACTCCCCGGGCCTGGACCGGGCGAAGGCCGACCCGACGATGCTGGACCTGCTGCGCTGGCACGGCGCCGAGGAGGTCGAACACCGCAGCGTCGCCTACGACCTGATGGTCCACCTCGACCCCGGCTACGGCCGCCGGATCCGCGGCATGGCCGTCTCCGGGCCGCTGCTGGTCCACCTCTGGGTGCGCGGGGCCCGCTTCCTGCTGGCCGCCGACCCCACCCTGGACGGCCGGATCCGCCCCAGCTGGCGCGAGGCGCAGCGGCTCGCCAGGCGTGGCCTGCTGCCCGACCCGGTCCGCTCGCTCCGCTCCGGCCTGCGCTACCTGCGGCCCGGCTACCACCCCACCCAGGAGGGCTCCTCCAGCCAGGCCCTCGGATACCTCGCCACCTCCCCGGCCGCCCGCGCCGCCGCCCACTGACGCCAGGAGAGTCGCCCGGATGGACCTGCACAACCCGCCCCCGGACCTCTACGGCCGCCCCCGCGCGGACCGGTTCATGCGGCGCCTCACCGCCTTCGGCGACCGCTACAGCCCGGCCCTGGGCGGCCCGCTGCTGCGCCGCAGCCCCCGGCGGCCGCTCGGCCGCCCCACCCCGCCGCTGCAACTCGTCGTCACCGCCCGCCGCGTGATCGCCACCGACGTCGTCGAACTGCTGCTCGGCGACCCCTCCGGCGGGGTGCTCCCGCCCTGGCAGCCCGGCGCGCACCTGCGCCTCGCGCTGCCCTCGGGCCGCGAGCGCCACTACTCGCTCTGCGGGGACCCGGCCGACCGCACCGCCTACCGGATCGCCGTCCGCCGGCTTCCCGGGGGCGGCGGTGGCTCGGTCGAGATCCACGCCGAACTGCACCCCGGCGCCCGCCTCACCGCCCGCCGCCCGCGCAACGGCTTCGCCTTCTGCGCCGAGCCGGCCGTCCTGCTGCTGGCCGGCGGCATCGGGATCACCCCGCTGCTGCCGATGGTCCACGAGGCACGGCGTCACGGCCTGGACTGGCGGCTCGTCCACGTCGGCCGCAGCGCCGACACCCTCCCGTACGGGGAGGCGCTGCGGGCCCTCGACCCGCGCCGGGTACACCTGCGCACCGACGACGAGCACGGCGGCCCGCCCACCGGCGCCGAGCTGCTGGCCCACGCCCCGCGCGGCGCCGCCGTCTACTGCTGCGGCCCGGCCCCGATGCTGGCCGCCGTCCAGCGGGCGCTGGACGGATCGCCCGCCGGCGCCCTGCACTTCGAGCGCTTCGGCGCCGCGCCGATCACCGACGGCGAGCCGTTCGCCGTCCGCCTCGGCGCGGCCGGCCCCGTCCTGGACGTCCCCGCCGACCGGTCGGCCCTGGACGTGCTCCGCGAGGCGCGGCCCGACCTGCCCTACTCCTGCCACCAGGGGTTCTGCGGCACCTGCGAGGTCCGGCTGCTGTCCGGCGCCGCGGACCACCGCGACCGCCGCCTCACCCCCGAGCAGCGCGCCGCCGGCGCCCTGCTGCCCTGCGTCTCCCGGGCCGCCGAGGGCGAGACCCTGGTCCTGGACCTCTAGGAGCCCCGCCGTGCCGCTTCGCACCCCCGCCGTGCCCCGCACCCCGGTCTTCCCGTTCACCGACCACGACCTCGCCCGTTTCCGCGAGGTCCAGCAACTCGCCTACCACTGCGCCGAACAGGTCGCCGCCTGGATCGAACCGGGCGTCACCGAGCGGCAGGCCACCGCCCGGCTGCGCCGGTGCCTGGTCGCCGCCGGCGTGCAGGACTTCTTCCACGTCCCCTTCGCCTGGTTCGGCGACCGCACCGCCTTCCGGCACTTCCACACCCCGCTGCAGTTCTTCGCCGGCGGCCGCCGGCTGGCCGAGGGCATGCCGTACGTGCTGGACTGCGCGCCGATCGTGGACGGCTACACCGCCGACATCGGCTACGGCGGCAAGGTCGGCGAGAACCCGGTCTGGGACCGGCTCGCCGCCGACCTCCAGGTCTACCGCGAGCTGATCCTCACCGAGGTCCGCGCCCGCCGGCCGCTCGACGAGGTGTACGCGGCGGTGGACGCGCAGATCGCCGCGCACGGCTACGACAACCGCCACCGGGTCTACCCGGGCCGGGTGATCGGCCATCAGGTCACCCGGACGACCAGCCGCGGCCCGGCCGGAGTGAACGTCCTCGGCTTCGGGGTGCGTACACTCCAGACGCTCGGCCGCGAGCTGATCGGCGAGCGCCTGCAGGGCCGGTCCCCGCTCTGGGCGGACGGCCGGTCGTCCCGGCACGCGCCGACCCCGGGCCTGTGGGCGGTGGAGCCGCACATCGGGTTCCGCGCGGTGGGCATCAAGTTCGAGGAGCTGCTGGTGGTCACCGGGACCCCTGACGACGAGCACGGCGGCGCCTACTGGCTCGACGACGACCTGCCGCACGTGCGGCGCTGGACCGCGGCCCACGCCGAGGCGACCGCCCAGGAGGCGACCCGATGACGACCACCCGCCGCCGCACCGTCCACTCCGGCGGGCTGCCGCTCGCCGTCTTCGAGGACGGCGACCCCGAAGCGCCCACCGTCCTGCTGGTGCACGGCTACCCGGACACCCACGCGGTCTGGGAGGACATCGCCGCCGACCTCGCCCGCGACCACCACGTGGTCCGCTACGACGTGCGCGGCGCCGGCGAGTCCGGTGTGCCCGTCTCGCGCGAGGGCTACCGGCTGGAACACCTGGCCGCCGACCTCTTCGCCGTCGCCGACGCGGTCAGCCCCGACCGGCCGGTGCACGTGGTGGCCCACGACTGGGGCTCGCTGCAGTCCTGGGAGGCCGTCACCGCGCCCGGCGCCGAGCGGCGGATCGCCTCCTACACCACCATGTCCGGCCCCTGCCTGGACCACATCGGCCACTGGATGCGCGAGCGCTACCGCCGCCCCACCCCGCGCCACCTCAAGCAGTTGCTCGCGCAGGGCGTGCACTCCTGGTACATCACCGCCTTCCACCTGCCCTACCTCGCCCCCGGCATCTGGCGGCTCGGCCTGGCCCGCGCCTGGCCCCGGGTGCTGCGCGACCTGGAGGCCGTCACCCCGCGCCCCGGCCACCCGCAGCCCACCCTGCGGCGCGACGCGGTGCGCGGCATCGAGCTCTACCGGGCCAACATGCGCCCCACCCTGCGCAATCCGCGTGAGCGGCCCACCGAGGTGCCGGTCCAGCTGATCACCCTCACCCGGGACCACTACGTCGGCGAGTACCTCTCCGAGGGGCTGGAGCGCTGGGTGCCGAAGCTGACCCGCCGCTCCCTGCACGCCACCCACTGGTCCGCCCTCCTGGAGAAGGGAACCGCCGTGGCCGGGATGGTCCGCGAGTTCACCGCCGGTGTCGACGCCGGTCAGGCCCCCGACCCGGCCGGCACCGGCCCGCTCGTCGTCGTCACCGGCGGCGGCAGCGGCATCGGCCGGGCCACCGCCCTGGCCTTCGCCGAGGACGGCGCCCGGGTGGTGGTCTGCGACCTCGACCTCGACGCGGCCCGGCGCACCGCCGAACTCGCCTCCCTGATCGGCCCGCCGGCGCACGCCTACCGGGTCGACGTCAGCGACGGCGCCGCCGTCGACGCCTTCGCCGAGGCGGTCGCCGCCGCGCACGGCGTGCCCGACGTGGTGGTCAACAACGCGGGCATCGGCCACTCCGGGACGTTCCTGGAGACCACCGAGAAGGAGTGGCAGCGCGTCCTGGACGTCAACCTCTGGGGCGTGATCCACGGCTGCCGCGCCTTCGGCTCGCTGATGGCCGACCGCGGCGAGGGCGGTCACCTCGTCAACCTCGCCTCGGCCGCCGCCTACCTGCCGTCCAAGGCGCTCACCGCCTACGCGACCAGCAAGGCGGCCGTCTTCATGCTCTCCGACTGCCTGCGGGCCGAGATGGCCGGGCACGGCATCGGCGTCTCGACCATCTGCCCCGGCATCGTCAACACCAACATCACCCGCACCTCCACGTTCTCCGCCACCAGCGCCGACCAGCAGGCCGCCAAGCAGGCCCGTGCCGCGAAGCTCTACGCCCGCCGGGGCTTCCCGCCCGAGAAGGTCGCGGCCGCGATCCTGCACGCCGTCCGCACCGGCAAGCCGGTCGTCCCGGTCACCCCCGAGGCCAAGGCGGCCCGCTTCCTGAGCCGCCTCTCGCCGGGCCTGCTGCGCCTGGCGGCCCGCCTCAACGTGACCTGAGGGAGCGGCCCGTGGGCCTGTGATATCGGCTAGGCTGGATATTGATATCGCAGGCCCGCGCTGTTCTGGGAGGTCGGCCATGGCCCGTACCGTGATAGACGTCAATGACGAACTGCTGGCCGAGGCCGCCGAGATCTTCGGGACGTCGACCAAGGTGGCGACCGTCAACGCCGCCCTTGAGGACGCGGTCAAGCGCCGCAAGGGCCGGGAGTTTCTCACCTGGCTCGCCGAGGGCGGGCTGCCCGATCTCACCGGACCGGTGGACAAGGGTGAGTGAGCGCTTCCTGATCGACAAGTCGGCGTTCGCCCGGTACTCCAAGCCGCCGGTTCGGGCCGTGGTCGACCGGCTGTTCAACGAGGGGCTGCTCGCGCTCTGCGGCGCCGTCGAGTTGGAGATCATGCACAGCGCCCGGTCCAAGTCCGACGCCGACCGGATCCGCGAGGGTCTGCGCGGCTTCGACTGGCTGCCGACACCCGATGAAGTGTGGGACCGCGCCGTCGAAGTCCAGGCCCTCCTCACCTCCATCGGCAACTGGCGGGCGCTGTCAGTGGCGGACCTCGTCATCGCGGCCACCGCCGAGCGCCACGGCGCCACGGTCCTGCACTACGACGGCGACTACGACATGATCGCGGCTGTCACGGGTCAGCCGACGCGGTGGGTCGTCCCGCCGGGCACGGCGGACTGATCCGGACCAGGTGCGTCCGCCGCCGCGCCCACCGACGTGTACGTGGCGCTGAAGAACGGTTCGTCCCGCGTCCGGCCGGACAGCGCGGCGAAGTGGATCGCCTCGCGGACGAGTGCCGCCACGGTCGTCTTTTCGCGGGCCGCTGCGGCTCGGAGGAGGGCGAGGTCGTCGGCCTCCACGGCCACGGTGATGCGCTTCAGTGGCATACGCCGATCCTGCCACGTCGGGCAGCTCCGCTTCTGCGTGGAATCCCGACAGCAGGTGTCGGGATTCCACGGCAGCATCGGTGGTGCCGGAGGAAGCACGGACGAAGGGCACGACATGGCACAGCCGCTCAAGGGCAAGGTCGCACTGGTCGCCGGGGCGACCCGGGGGGCCGGGCGCGGGATCGCGGTGCAGCTGGGGGCCGCCGGGGCGACGGTCTACGCGACGGGGCGCAGCGCCGGGGGTCACCGGTCGGAGTACGGGCGGTCCGAGACCCTGGAGGAGACGGCGGCGCTGGTCACCGCGGCCGGCGGCCGGGGGATCGCGGTGCGGGCGGACCACCTCGTCCCCGCCGACGTGGCGGCCGTGGCGAAGCGGGTCGAGGCCGAGCAGGGCGGGCTCGACCTCCTGGTGAACGACATCTGGGGCGGCGAGAATCTCTTCGAGTGGGAGCGCCCGGTCTGGGAGCACGACCTGGACAACGGGCTGCGCCTGCTGCGCCTGGCCGTCGAGACGCACGCGATCACCAACCACCACCTGCTGCCGCTGCTGCTGCGCCGCCCGGGCGGGCTGGTGGTGGAGATGACCGACGGCACCGCCGACTACAACGCCACCCGGTACCGCAACTCCCTCTTCTACGACCTCGCCAAGTCCTCGGTGCTGCGGATGGCCTTCGCGCTGGGCCACGAGCTCGGCCCGCGCGGTGCGACGGCGGTCGCGCTCACGCCCGGCTGGCTGCGCTCCGAGATGATGCTGGAGCACTTCGGCGTCACCGAGGAGACCTGGCGCGAGGCGACGCACCGGCAGCCGGACTTCGGCATCTCGGAGTCGCCCGGCTATGTCGGCCGCGCGGTGGTGGCGCTGGCCTGCGACCCCGCGGTGGCGCGCTTCAACGGCACCTCGCTCTCCAGCGGCGCCCTGGCGAGGGAGTACGGCTTCACCGATCTGGACGGCAGCCGCCCGGACGCCTGGAGCTACCTGGTGGACGCGGAGACGGCGGACGGCCCGCTCGACCCGGCCGGCTACCGCTGAACGGCGTAGCGGGCGGCGGTGCGGGCCGCGGCCCGCGCCAGCCGCCGCCGTAGCGCCGGGGGTTCGAGCAGTTCGGCCTCGGGCCCGAGGCGCAGCAGCTCGTCGTAGGCCACCTCCGGCGACTCGACCGGGAGCCGCACGGTGACCCAGCCCTCGCCGTCCGGCTCCCCGGCGGTGGCCAGCGCCTGCCGGGCGGCGTGCGGCTCCAGCAGGTGGGGGAGCCGCTCGGCCCCGAGCGGGCTGAGCCGGACCAGGACGCTCTCCCGCAGCAGCGAGCGGGCGAACTCCTCGGCCTTGGCCTCCCAGAACGCGGCGAGGTCGAACTCCTCCGCCCGGTCGAACGGCCGGTCCAGCGGCTCGGCGGCGACCAGCCGGTCCACCCGGTACACCCGGGTGCCGTCCGCGCCGTCCGCGCCGTCCGGCCGGGCCACCAGGTACCAGGCGCCCGCCTTCAGCACCAGCCCGTACGGGCGCAGCGTCCGCTCGACGGTGTCCGCGCCGCGCCGGTACCGGGCCCGCAGCAGGCGTTCGCCCCAGACGGCCCGGGAGACCGCGGGGAGCAGCGGCGGCGCGGGCGCGGTGCGGAACCAGCCGGGCGCGTCCAGGTGGAAGCGCCGCACCCCGCTGGCGGGCGCCTCGCCGAGTTCGTTCAGCACCTTCAGCCGGGCGGCCAGCGCCGGGGCGTCGAGCCCCATGTCGCCCAGCGGGCCCGGCAGCCCGGCGAGCAGCAGCACCTCGGCCTCGGCCCGGTCCAGCCCGGTCAGCCGGGTGCGGTAGCCGTCCAGCAGCCGGTAGCCGCCGGCCCGGCCGCGTTCGGCGTAGACCGGTACGCCCGCCTCGGCCAGCGCCAGGACGTCCCGCTGGACGGTGCGCTCGGACACCTCCAGCTCGGCCGCCAGCTCGGCCCCGGTCATCGCCCGCCGGGCCTGGAGCAGCAACAGCAGCGAAATGGCCCGTGCCGCCCGCATGGCCTCCACCCCTCTCCGGTCGGGTCGATCCTAGGGAGTGTCGCTCCCGATCCGGGCCGCGCGTTTGGTAGCCATGAGGTCCATCACCCAGCGGAAGCGAGCGAACACCCATGGCCACCGGCACCGTGCAGTCCTACCACGCGAACCACGGCTACGGCCTGATCACCCCCGACGAGGACGGGCCCGCCCTGTACGTCTACTTCGACTCGATCGTCGGCGAGGGCGACCGGGTCCTCACCGAGGGCCGGCGGGTGGAGTACGACCCGACCGAGCAGGAGGGGCGGTGGGTGGCCGAGCGGGTGCGGCCGCTGTGACCGGCGGCCGGCCGGCCCGCCCGCGCCGGCCGGGGCCCTACCATCAGGGTCCATGGAGATGACGACTGCCCTGTGGTCCTTCGCCCTCGTGGTCGGACTGCTCACGCTCACCCCCGGGCTCGACACCGCGCTCGTCCTGCGCACCTCCGCCCTGGGGGAGCGCCGGCAGGCCTGGGGCGTGGTGCTCGGCATCCAGACCGGCACCCTGATCTGGGGCACCCTCACCTCGGCCGGGGTGACGGCCCTGCTGACCGCCTCCCAGCTGGCGTACGAGATCCTGCGCTGGGCCGGAGCCGCCTACCTGGTCTGGATGGGGATCGGCATGCTGCGCCACCGGGGCGGCGGCGCCGAACCGGAGCGGGCGCCCACCGGCGGCGGCTTCCGGTCCGGCTGGCGGCGCGGAACGCTCACCAACCTGCTCAACCCCAAGGTCGGTGTCTTCTACGTCGCCGTGCTGCCGCAGTTCATCCCCGCGGGCGTCCCGCACTTCGCCGCCGGGGTGGCCCTGACCGGTGTCCACGTGCTGGAGGGGGTGCTCTGGTCGGCGGTGCTGGTGGGCTTCGCCAGGGCGGTGCGCGGCTGGCTGAGCCGGCCCGCCGCGCGCCGGCTGATGGACCGGGTGACCGGTGCGGTGGTGCTCGGCTTCGGCGTGCGGCTGGCGCTCTCGGAGTAGGCCGGTCTCAGCGGCCGAGCCGGTCCAGGCCGGTGCGCAGTTCGTCGGGGTTCATGCAGATGCGGATGTCGATGTCGGCGTTGAACTCCAGCCAGAACGGCTCGCAGATGGAGGGCAGCGAGGCCTCGTCCGCGACGTCGATGACGATGATCTGGCTGCGCCGGCCTCCCCGGGCGAAGAAGTAGGCGGCCTCGGGCTTGAGCTCGCCCATGATGCGGTCGAACGTCGCGGCGACGGCACCGTCCTTGATCAGCTTGTTGGTGGTCGCGGTGTCCAGCGTGATTTCCAGCAGGGCGCGCATGGTCCGTGCTCCTTCCCCGGGCTCGGGGCGAGTCCTGAACTCCAGCGTCCCGCTGTCGCCGTGGCCACGCAACGTCACCCGGGTGGTGGCGCCGGGATGGCCGTGCGGCCGGGAGCGGGGCTGCATGGGAGGCGACGGAGCCCACCAGGCGGGAGCAGCCCATGGCGATCATCGCGACGTTCGAGTTCCCCGGCGTCAGCCGGGCCCAGTACGAGGAGGCGGTGGACCGGCTGACCGGCGGGGCCGGGCTGAACGGGCCCGCCGACTGGCCGGTGCGCGGGCTGATCGTGCACGTGGCCGGTCCGACGTCGGACGGCGGCTGGCACGTCACGGACGTGTGGGAGTCCCGGGAGGCCTTCGAGCACTTCGCGGCGGTGCTGATGCCGATCCTCCAGGAGGTCGGCATCCCGACCGCACCGCCGCTGATCCGCGAGGTCCACCACGTCGTGCGCTGAGGGCCGGGGTCAGGCCGCGTGCGAGTGCGCGTCCTCGGCGGTCACCCCGGAGCGTGCCAGGTCGTGGTGGATCGGCCCGTCGCCGCTGCTCAGCGGCAGGCAGCTGCCGCCCCGCCGGTGGGCGACGATCTCGGCGGCGACCGAGACGGCGGTCTCCTCGGGGGTGCGGGCGCCGAGGTCCAGGCCGATCGGCGAGCGCAGCCGGCCGATCTCGGCGTCGGTCAGGCCGACCTCGCGCAGCCGGGCGTTGCGGTCCCGGTGGGTGCGGCGCGAGCCCATCGCGCCGACGTAGCCGACCGGCAGCCGCAGGGCGCGCTCCAGCAGCGGGATGTCGAACTTGGCGTCGTGGGTGAGGACGCAGAGCACCGTCCGCCCGTCGAGCCGGTCGAGCTGGGAGTCCAGGTAGCGGTGCGGCCAGTCGACCACCACCTGGTCGGCGTCGGGGAAGCGCCGCTCGGTGGCGAAGACCGGGCGGGCGTCGCAGACGGTGACGTGGTAGCCGAGGAACTTGCCGATCC
Source organism: Kitasatospora sp. NPDC058218 (assembly GCF_042882445.1). Classification (NCBI taxonomy): domain Bacteria; kingdom Bacillati; phylum Actinomycetota; class Actinomycetes; order Kitasatosporales; family Streptomycetaceae; genus Kitasatospora; species Kitasatospora sp. NPDC058218. Next base: position 31,367 of record NZ_JBHVWC010000031.1, read on the forward strand.
GCACCACGGCGGCGGCGAAGTCGATCGCACCGAAGACGATCATCCGCGGCGCGGGGACGTAGGACTCGACGAAGAAGGTGACGGTGCCCTGCTCCCGGTCGTCGCAGGGGCGCCCGTCCAGGCCGAGGACCAGCCGGCCGGTGCGTCCGGCGTCGAGCATGGCCCGGGCCTCGGCGACCACGGCGCGCTCCAGCGGGGCCACGGTCGAGGGCGCGGGGGACAGCGCCCCGTGGTGGGTGTCGGCGGTGACGGCGACGGTGGCGCCGACCAGTGCGCCGGGGCCCTCGATCACCCGGGCCAGGGCGACCGGGGTGCCGGAGGCGATGTAGGTGATGCCGGCGTCGAGCGCGGCGTCGGCGCCGGGGACGACCGGCTGGACGAAGACGTCCAGGACACCGCCGCAGGTCAGGCCGACCGCGAAGGCGTCCTCGTCGCTGTAGCCGAACCGCTCCAGCACCGGTTCGCCGGACTCGATGGCGGCCTGGCAGAGCTCGTAGACGGCTCCCTCGACGCAGCCGCCGGAGACGCTGCCGACGGCCTCGCCCGCCGCGTCGACGGCGAGTGCGGCGCCCGGGTCGCGCGGCGCGCTGCCCGAGACCCCGACCACCGTGGCCACGGCGAAGGAACGCCCGGACGCGTGCCAGGCCTGCAGCTGCTCGGCGATGTCGTGCATGTCGGGGAGCTCCTTAACACCTCGGATGACGGAACGGGAGGTGCCGCCGTACGGGAAACGATTCCCGTACGGCGGCGGTGCTGCTAGTGCACGCCCAGCCAGGACTTGATCGGGGTGAGCGCGAAGTAGACCACGAACACGCCGGTCAGGATCCACATCAGCGGGCCGGGCTCGCGCCACTTGCCGGTGCCGGCCTTGATGACGGTGTACGAGATGACGCCCGCGGCGACACCGGCGGTGATGCTGTAGGTGAACGGCATCAGGGTGCAGGTGAGGAAGGCCGGGATGGCGACCTCGCGGTCGGACCAGTCGATGTGCCGGGCCTGGCTCATCATCATCGAGCCGATGACGACCAGGGCGGCGGAGGCGACCTCGGTGGGAACGATCGCCGCGAGCGGCGAGAAGAACAGCATCAGGGCGAACACGCCGCCGGTGACGGTCGAGGCGAGGCCGGTGCGGGCGCCGTCGCCGACGCCGGTGGCCGACTCGACGAACACCGTCTGGCCCGAGGCGCCGGCCAGACCGCCGACGGCGCCGCCGGCGCCGTCGATGAACAGCGCCTTGGACAGACCGGGCATCCGGCCCTGCTTGTCGGCCAGGCCCGCCTCGGTGCCGACGCCGATGATGGTGGCCATCGCGTCGAAGAAGCCGGCCAGGACCAGGGTGAAGACGGCGACCGAGGCGCTGATCGCGCCGAGCCCGTTGCCGCCGAAGGCACCGAAGAGGTCGACGTGGCCGAAGAGGCCGAAGTCGGGTGCGGAGACCGGGCTGCCCGGCCACACCGGCGCGGAGCTGACCCAGGTCTTCGCCGGGAGGTCGAAGACCGCGTTGACGACGAAGGCCACCACGGTGCCGCCGGCGATGCCGATCAGGATCGCGCCGCGGACGTTGCGGGCCAGCAGGACGAAGATCGTCAGTACGGTGAGGCAGAAGACAAGCACGGGCCAGCCGGCGAGTTCGCCGAAGGGGCCGAGCGCGAGCGGGGTGGGACCGCCGGTGTGCACGAAGCCGGCCTTGACCAGGCCGATCAGCGAGACGAAGAGGCCGATGCCGATGGTGATGGCGTGCTTGAGCGGCAGTGGGATGCCGTTCATGATCTTCTCGCGCAGGCCGGACACGACGAGCAGCACGATCAGCAGGCCGTAGATGACGCAGAGGCCCATGGCCTGGGCCCAGGTGGTGTGCGGCACCACCAGGGCGGATATCACGCCGGAGACGGAGAGGCCGGCGGCGACCGCCAGGGGGACGTTGCCGACCACGCCCATCAGGATCGTGGTGACGGCGGCGGCGAGCGCGGTCGCGGTGGTGAGCTGGGCGTGGTCCAGCTTGACGCCGTGGACGTCGGCGCCGCTGAGGATGATCGGGTTGAGCAGCACGATGTAGGCCATCGCCATGAAGGTGGTGAGGCCGCCGCGGATCTCGTTGCCGAAGGTCGATCCCCGAGCAGTGATCTTGAAGTACGCGTCCAGCGCGTTCTTCGGCGGTGTCACCGGGGCCGACGTGGGGGTGTCGTCCTCGGTGGGTCTGTCTTCAGTGGTGCCGGGCTCCGTGGGGATCCTGGTCATGTCCACTCCCAAGTGTCAAAGGGGGTTGGGGTGGGCGAGCCGACCTGACAGCCAGTCAACGAAGTTGGCACAGGGGGACGATTCGACTCACTGGGCGCACTCTGTGGCAGTGCTGCGGTGCAGTGCGTGCCTCCGGCCGTCGGCCGGGAGTGGGTGGTGCGCACCGCTGCAGAACCCCGGCGTGGGAGAGGCAGCGGGAGGATGCGTTCGCTTTGCGTCAGCTGGTGCATGGTGTGGTGCCTTGTACTGCGGGGGTGGAACTGCCCCGGGGCGACGGGGAAGACGTTCTTTGGCGTCGCCCCGGGGAGGTGTGGGGGAGGTTCCGGGGCTACAGCGCCCCGGGGGTCTCGGTGGTCAGGTGCTCGGGCCGGACGGGGATCCGGTTGAGCGCCAGGCCGGTGGCGTTGCGGATGGCGGCCACGATCGACGGCGTCGCGGAGACGGTCGGTGCCTCGCCCACCCCGCGCAGCCCGTACGGGGCGTGCGGGTCGGGCAGTTCGAGGATCTCCACCGGGATCGGCGGGGTGTCCAGGATGGTGGGGATCAGGTAGTCGGTGAAGGACGCGTTGCGCACCTTCCCGTCCTTGACGATGATCTCCTCCATCACGGCCAGGCCGAGCGCCTGGGTGCAGCCACCCTGGATCTGGCCCACCACCGAGAGCGGGTTGAGCGCCTTGCCGACGTCCTGGACGGCGGTCAGCTCGACCACCTTGACCAGGCCCAGCTCGACGTCCACGTCGACCACCGCGCGGTTGGCGCAGAAGGTGTACTGGACGTGGCCGAAGCCCTGCCCGGTCTCCTTGTCGAAGGGGACGGTCGGGCGGTGGTGGTGCTCGCGGGTGAGGTCGATCGCCTCGTCGCCGAGCAGGTCGACCATGGAGACCAGGGCGCCCGCCGACTGCGAGACCACCTTGCCGCCGGCCAGCGTCAGGTCGTGCTGGGTCCAGCCGTAGCGCCGGCGGCCCTTCTCGATCAGCGCCTGCTTGACGGCCTCGGCGGCCAGCTTCACCGCACCGCCGGTCATGTAGGTCTGCCGGGACGCGGAGGTCGAACCGGCCGAGCCGACCTCGGTGTTGGCCGGGTGGATGGTGACCTGCTCGACGCCCAGCTCGGTGCGCGCGATCTGGGCGTGCACGGTGACGCCGCCCTGGCCGACCTCGGCCATCGCGGTGTGCACCATGGCGACCGGCTCGCCGCCGATGACCTCCAGGCGCACCCGGGCGGTGGAGTAGTCGTCGAAGCCCTCGGAGAAGCCGACGTTCTTGATGCCGACCGAGTAGCCGACGCCGCGCACGATGCCCTCGCCGTGCGAGGTGTTGGACAGCGCGCCCGGCAGCTGGCGGACGTCCAGGTGGTCCACGTCCAGCGGCGGCGGGAGCGGCATGTCCTTGACCCGGCGCAGGAGTTCGGCCACCGGGGCGGGCGAGTCGATCTGCTGGCCGGTGGGCATGTAGTCGCCCTCGGACATCGCGTTCAGCTGGCGCAGCTCGACCGGGTCCATGCCCAGCTCGGCGGCGAGCCGGTCCATCTGGGTCTCGTAGCCGAACGCGGCCTGCACCGCGCCGAAGCCGCGCATCGCCCCGCAGGACGGGTTGTTGCTGTAGAGCGCGATGGCGTGCATCTTGACGTTCGGGATCACGTACGGCCCGTGCCCGAGCGAGGCCGCGTTGCCGACCACGGCCGGCGAGGCGGAGGCGTACGCGCCGCCGTCCAGCACGATCCGGCAGTCGGCGAAGACCAGCTTGCCGTCCCGGGTCGCGCCGTGCTCGTAGGTCATCTTCGCCGGGTGGCGGTGCACGTGGCCGTAGAAGGACTCGTCCCGGGCGTAGACGATCTTGACCGGCTTGCCGGTGCGCTGGGCCAGCAGGCAGGCGTGGATCTGCATCGAGATGTCCTCGCGGCCGCCGAAGGCGCCGCCGACACCGGCCAGCGTGAGGCGGACCTTCTCCTCCGGCAGGGCCAGCACGGGGGCCATCTGCTGACGGTCCACGTGCAGCCACTGGGTGGCGATGTAGAGGTCGATGCCGCCGTCCTCGGCCGGTACGGCCAGGCCGGACTCCGGGCCGAGGAAGGCCTGGTCCTGCATGCCGACCTCGTAGCTGCCCTTGACGATGACGTCCGCCAGGGCCCGCACCTCGTCGGTCACGCCGAGGCCGGAGACCAGCTTCTGCTCGTGGCAGATGTTGCCGTGGCCGTGCGACTTGAACTCGTGCGGCTCGTGCACGTAGCCGTGGGTCTCCGGGTCGAGGCACTGCTCCTCGGTGGTGATCGGGGTGAGCACCTCGTACTCGACCTTGATCTTCTTCACCGCGCGGCGGGCCGTCTCCGGGTGGTCGGCCGCGACCAGCGCGATCGCCTCACCGTGGTAGCGGACCTTGTCGATCGCCAGGGCCGGCTGGTCCTGGATCTCCAGGCCGTAGTACTTGGTGCCGGGGATGTCCTCGTGGGTGAGGACGGCGTAGACGCCCGGGACCTTCAGCGCGTCGGAGATGTCCACCGAGAGGATGTTGGCCCGGGGGTGCGGCGAGCGCAGCGCCATGCCCCAGAGCATGTCCTCGTGCCACATGTCGGACGAGTAGGCGAACTCGCCCCTGACCTTCAGGTTGCCGTCCGGGCGCAGCGGCGAGCCGCCGATGCCGTCCTTGCTGGCCTGGTTGATGTTTTGCAGGTTCTTCTGGCCCTGGATGGTACGCGTACTCATTCGGAGGCCGCCTTCTCGCACGTGCGGGCGGAAGCCAGCCGCACCGCGTCCATGATCTTCTCGTAGCCGGTGCAGCGGCACAGGTTGCCCGACAGCGCCTCGCGGATGTCGTTGTCGCTCGGCTGGGCCTCCTTCGCCAGCAGGGCGTCGGTCTGCACCAGCAGACCGGGCGTGCAGAAGCCGCACTGCACGGCGCCGGCGTCGATGAACGCCTGCTGGACCAGGCCCAGCTCGCCCTGCTCGTCGGTCAGGCCCTCGACGGTGCGGACCTCGCGGTCCTGCACCTGACCGGCCGCGACCAGACACGAACAGACCGGGACGCCGTCCAGGTAGACCGTGCAGGAGCCGCACTCGCCCTGCTCGCAGGCGTTCTTCGAGCCCGGGAGGCCGACCCGCTCGCGCAGCACGTACAGCAGGCTCTCGCCCTCCCACACGTCGTCGGCCTCGACCGGCTTGCCGTTGGCGGTGAAAGTGACCCTCATGCCGCGCTCCTGATCTGCTTGCTGTAGTCGTTCCACGTCCAGGTGAGGGTGCGGCGGGCCATCACGGCCAGCGAGTGCCGCCGGTAGTCGGCGGTGCCGCGGACGTCGTCGATGGGGGAGGCGGCGGCCTTCACCAGCTCGCCGAACCGCTGGATCACCTCGGCGCCGAGCAGCTCGCCCGACTCCCAGAGACCGCGCTCGGCGAGCACGCCCCGCAGGTACTCCTCGGCCTCGACGGCGCGGCGCGGCGTGGGGGCGGCCGAACCGATCCCGGTGCCGACGGTGCCGTTCTTCGGGTGCAGCGCGAAGCCGAAGGCGCAGACCGCGATCACCATGGCGTTGCGGGTGCCGATCTTCGAGAACTGCTGCGGCCCGTCCGCGACCGGGATGTGCACGGCCCTGATCAGCTCGTCGGCCGCCAGGCTGTTGCGCTTGACGCCGACGTAGAACTCGTCGATCGGGATCATCCGGGTGCCGCGCACGGAGCCCGCCTCGACGAACACGTCGCGGCCGGCGGCCAGCAGCGCGGGGTGCGCGTCGCCGGCCGGGGAGGCACCGCCGAGGTTGCCGCCGACGCCGCCGCGGTTGCGGATCTGCGGCGAGCCGACGGTGTGGGCCGCCAGCGCGAGTCCGGGCAGCGGGCCGGACAGCTCGTCGATGATCCGGGAGTAGGGGACGGAGGCGCCGAGCCGGACGACATCGCCGTCGTTCGACCATTCGGTGAGCTCGGTGATGCGGTTCAGGTCGAGAATCGCGGATGGCCGGTGCACGTCGAAGTTCATCTCGACCATGACGTCCGTACCGCCCGAGATGGGCAGCGCGGTCGGGTACTCAGCCTTCGCCGCGAGTGCCTCGTCCCAGGTAGCGGGCCGAAGGAACTCCATGCGGGTGTCTCCTCAAGTCGTTGCCGGCCGGACGGGTGGGCACAGTGCCCGGAACTCGGTGTTCGGACCACGCTGTCCGCTTCGTCGCCTCCGCGTCGGGTCCTGGTCACCGGGATGTGTCCGGCGGCGTGTGGCCAGTGAACCGCTGTGACGGGGCCCACTGGCAGTCACCGATGGCATGAAGCCCCGGCTGTGGTCCCGCCTGGCATCCTGTACGTTCCTCTAAGGAGGACAATCTCGCAGCCCAGCTGTTTTCCGGGCGCTGTCTACGACCGTAATCCGGCCGTGATTCCCAAGCTATGGCCCCGTGATCCGGGCGTCCGTTGGGACGTAACGCCGAGCACGGATGTTCGGGCACACTGTGTCCCCGGACCGAGCGCTCGGGCCCCCTCACCCCCACCCCAAGCCCGTTAGGAGTCCCGGATGCGTGTCCGCGACCTGCTCGCCCCCGGAGCCCCGAGACTGCGCCTGCTCGCGGCCGAGGACGAGCTCGACCGGCAGGTCAGCGGCGTGATGACCACGGACCTGCACGACCCCGGCCGCTATCTGCACGGCGGCGAGCTGGTGCTCACCGGCATGCTCTGGCGCACCGGCCCGGCGGATTCCGAACGCTTCGTGCGGACCATCGTGGCCGGCGGCGCGGTCGCCCTGGCGGCCGGCGAGGCCGAGGTCGGGCCCGTGCCGGAGGACCTGGTCGAGGCGTGTCGCCGGCACCGGATGCCCCTTCTGGCGGTACCCGACGACATCGCCTTCGGCACCGTCACCGAGTTCATCGGCCGGCAGGTCTCCGCCGACCGCGCCGCCGACCTGGCCGCCCTGGTCGACCGCCACCGCCTGCTGGTCTCCGCGGCCGGCGGCGGCGGCCTGGACGCCGTCCTCGACCTGCTCGGCGGCGACCTCGACCTCGACTGCTGGGTGCTCACCCCCACCGGCGCGGTGATCGCCGGCCCGGTCGACCGGCTCTCCGCCGAGGACCGCGACCAACTGGTCCGCGCCCACCTCGGCGCCCAGCGCCAGCGCCGCCGGCCCCCGCACCGGGCCCGGCTGGTCACCGGCTCCTACTCGCTGCTGCCCGCGCCGGCCGTCGCCGACACCCAGGCGCCGCTCGCCGACTGGGTGCTCGCGGTGGCCGGCGACGTCACCGAGTGGACCACCAAGCGCCAGCAGCTCGCCGAGAACCTGGCCCGGCTGGTCGCCGCCGAGCGCCAGCGCCGCGACGAGGGCCGCCGGCTGCGCCGCCGCCTCGCCGACGAGGTGCTGGCCCTGCTCCAGCGCGACGCCGACCCGGGCGAGATCAGCCGCACCCTGTACGCCTCCACCGCGATGGCCGCCCGCTACGAGAGCCCCGAGCCCAAGCCGCAGACGCCGGACGGCTCCTGGCTGGTGCTCAGCGCCGAGGGCACCGGCCTGCCGGAGGGCGCGGTGCGCTTGATCCTGGAGGAAGCTCTCAACGGCGCCACCGACCGCGCGCTGGTCGCCGGGGCGGGCACCGGCGCGGTGGTGGTGCTGCCCGCGCTGGACAGCGCGGTGCCCGCCGACACCCTGCGGGAGCTGCTCGCCCCGCTGGAGGCCGGCCTCGGTTCGGAGGGCCGGATCACCCTCGGCGTCTCGGCCCCCGCCCCGGAGGCGGGCGGCCTGCGCGGCGCCCTGGAGGAGGCCCGGCACGCCCGCCGGATCGCCGCCGCCCGGGTCGGCCGGGTCTGCGTGGCCGGCCCGGAGGAGCTGGCCTCGCACGTGCTGCTGCTGGCCGCCGTCCCGGACGAGGTCCGCCGGGCGTTCCGCAGCCGGCTGCTGGACAAGGTGATCGCCTACGACATCGAGCACCAGGCGGACCTGGTCCGCACCCTGGAGGCGTTCCTGCGCTCGGACGGCTCGTGGACCCGCTGCGCCGCCCAGCTGCACGTGCACGTCAACACGCTGCGCTACCGGATCGGCCGGATCGAGGAGCTGACCGGCCGGGACCTCTCCCGCCTGGAGGACCGCGTCGACTTCTACCTGGCCCTCGAACTGGCCTGATCAGAACCGGTCCGAGCACGTGCGCAGGGCCCGCCACGGACGCCGGTGGCGTCGTGGCGGGCCCTGCGGTGCGGTGCGGCCCGGCTACGGCTGGGCGGGGATGATCGAGGTGAGCCACTGGAAGACGCCCGGCACCATGTTCTTCCAGACGTCGCTGGAGTGCGGCCCGGTGGTCTCCTGGACCTGGACGGTGGTCGGGGCCTTCGCGGCGGCGGCGATCGCCTGGCCGTCCTCGTAGCCGTCGCCCTTGTTGCCGCTGATGTACAGCGCGACCTTCGGCGGCTGGGCGGCGGCCTTCACGATGGTGACCGGGTTGTTGGCCTCGCGCAGCTTGGCGTCCTTGCCGACCAGCGAGTCCTTCTCGGTCGCCGGGTCGTTGTAGCCGGAGAGGCTGATGCCGGCCCGGTAGCGGTTGGGGTGGGCCAGGGACAGCTTGGTGGCGCAGTGGGCGCCGGCCGAGTAGCCGGCGACCGCCCAGCGGTCGGCCGACGGGTCGGCGCGGAAGTTGTCCAGCACCATCTGGGGCACGTCGCGGGTCAGCCAGGTGTCGGCGTTGACCTTGCCGGGCACGTCGGTGCAGCCGGCGTCGGTGCTGTTGCCCAGCAGCAGGGTGCGCGGCGAGACCAGGATGAACGGCGCGACCTTGCCCTCCTGCATCAGCGGCTTCAGCTGCTCGGAGACCTTGAGCGTGCCGTACCAGGTGGAGGACGAGCCGGGGAAGCCCGGGATCAGCTCGACGACCGGGAACTTGCGGTCCTTGAACGCCGGGTCGTGGTACTGCGGCGGCAGCCAGACCAGCACCTCGCCGTCCACGCCGGACAGCTGGCCCTTGAGGTCGGTCTTCTGGACGTCGTTCGGCACCTTCGGGTCGTCCACGTTGCGGAACTGCTGCTGGGCCTTGGGCGGCTGCTTGGCGGAGTCCCCGCCGCCGGGCCGCTCCCCGCCGGCGGCCCCGCCGCCCGCCTCGGTCGGGACGGGCGGCACGGCCCGGACGTGGTTGCCGGTGCCGAGCAGGTCGTCCCAGTTGCCGTAGATCAGGTTGGCGTTGTTGACCATGACGAAGACCGTCGTCACGGCGGTGATCTGGCAGAAGACGATCATGGCAAGCCTGGACAGGATCCGCACCGGCCTCGGTCCGCGCACCTTGCTCCAGAGCAGCAAGGCCACCGCGATGGAGATCGGCACGAGAATGATCGTGCAGATGAGGAATGGCGTGCCTGTCAGTTGCATCAAGTTCTCGTATCCGGGTTCAAAGCCGTCCGGGGCCCCACTCGCCCGGAACGCGCTCCAATGGCATCAGACGGCCGGGAACGCGGGATCGGTTGCCGTCCGAATCTGTATGGAACCTGAGAGGAACATCACGTTTACGCGCTGATCCCTTTCCGGGCCCGCCCCAGTCTGCCACCCTGACGGCCCGCGCCCGGACGGTGCGCCCAGCGGACTCCCAGGATTGCCCCGGGAGGGCACGATACCGCCCGGACGGACCCGGGCGGCGGGCGAGGCGGTGCAATGCCCCGCACGGCGGGAAGCGAGACTATGGGGATGAGCACTACCCGCTTTCGCCCTTCCCGCCGGTTCCGGTCCGCCTGTGCCGCCCTCGCCGTGCTGGCCGCCGTGGCCGGCTGCAGCAGTACCGGAGGCCTCCGCGCCGAGCACGCCCGCAGCCAGGCCGCGGCCGCCGGCGGCAGTGCCGTCACCACCCCGCGATGGAAGATCGCCATGGTGACCCACGCCGGGGCCGGGGACGCCTTCTGGGACACCGTGCGCAAGGGCGCCGAGCAGGCCGCGGCCAAGGACAACATCACCTTCCTGTACTCCAACGACGCCCAGACCCAGAACCAGGTCCAGCTGGTCCAGGCCGCCATCGACCAGAAGGTCGACGGGCTGCTGGTCACCCTGGCCAAGGGCGACGCGCTCGCCGACGTGCTCGGCAAGGCCAAGGCGGCCGGCATCCCGGTGATCACCGTCAACTCCGGCCAGGAGTACTCCGCCAGGTTCGGCGCGCTGACCCACATCGGCCAGGACGAGTCCACCGCCGGCCAGGCGGCCGGCGCCGAGCTCGCCGCGCGGGGGCGCAAGAACGTCCTCTGCGTGATCCACGAGCAGGGCAACGTCGGCCAGGAGCAGCGCTGCTCCGGCGCCCAGTCCAAGGCCGGCGGCGCCTTCCAGGTGCTCTACGTGGACGGCGTCAACATGCCCGACGCGCGGGCCGCGGTCTCCGCCAAGCTGCAGGCCGACCCGGGCATCGACACCGTGCTCACCCTCTCCGGCCCGATGGCCGCCACCGGGCTGCAGGCCATCCAGGACGCCCGCCGCACCGTCGAGCTCGACACCTTCGACCTGGGCACGCAGGTGGTGGCCGGCCTCAAGTCCGGCACCGTCGGCTTCGCCGTCGACCAGCAGCCCTACCTGCAGGGTTACGAGGGCGTCGACCTGCTCTGGCTCTACCGCTCCAACCTGGACATGCTCGGCGGCGGCAAGCCCGTCCTGACCGGCCCGCAGATCCTCACCCGCGACAACGCCGACGCCCTCGCCGAGTACGTCGCGAGGGGGACGCGTTGAGCACCACCGACCTCCTCGTCCAGGACCGTCCGGCGGCCCTGCGACGGCTGCTCGCCCGCCCGGAGCTGGGCGCGCTGATCGCCGCCGTCGCGGTCTTCCTGGTCTTCGCCGCCACCGCCGAACCGTTCCTGCGGGTCTCCTCGCTGGGCACCGTGCTGTACGCGGCCTCCACCATCGGGATCATGGCCGTCCCGGTCTCGCTGCTGATGATCGGCGGCGAGTTCGACCTGTCGGCCGGCGTGCTCGTCACCACCGCCGCGCTGACCTCGTCGATGGTCTCCTACCAGCTCACCGCCGTGACCTGGGTCGGCGTGCTGGTCTCGCTGCTGGTCACGCTGTCGGTCGGCGGCTTCAACGGCTGGATGCTCAGCCGGACGAAGCTGCCCAGCTTCATCGTCACCCTGGGCACCTTCCTGATGCTCACCGGCGCCAACCTCGGGGTCACCAAGCTGGTCTCCGGCACCGTCTCCACCAAGCCGATCGCCGACATGGAGGGGTTCGGCGCCTGCCGCTGGCTGTTCGCCTCCGAGGTCACCGTCGGCGGGCTGACGATCAAGGCCACCGTCTGGTGGTGGCTCGGCCTGCTGCTGGTCGGCAGCTGGGTGCTGCTGCGGACCCGCTTCGGCAACTGGATCTTCGCGGTCGGCGGCGACGCGGCCGCCGCCCGGGCGGTCGGCGTACCCGTCGCCCGGACCAAGACCGTGCTCTACCTCGGCGTCGGCTTCGGGGCCTGGGTGCTCGGCCAGCACCTGCTCTTCTCCTTCGACACCGTGCAGTCCGGCGAGGGCGTCGGCAACGAGCTGATCTACATCGTGGCGGCCGTCATCGGCGGCTGCCTGATCACCGGCGGCTACGGCTCGGTGGTCGGCTCCGCGCTCGGCGCGCTGATCTTCGGCATGGCGAGCAAGGGCATCATCTACGCCCAGTGGAACCCCGACTGGTTCAAGTTCTTCCTGGGCGCGATGCTGCTGCTCGCCGCCCTGCTGAACACCTGGGTGAAGCGCCGCGCCGAACGGGGACCACGATGACCGAACTGCTCTCCCTCGAAGGCGTCGGCAAGACGTACGGCACCGTCCGCGCGCTGCAGGACGTCTCGCTCACCCTGCGGGCCGGCGAGATCAGCTGCGTGCTCGGCGACAACGGCGCCGGCAAGTCCACCCTGATCAAGATCATCGCCGGGCTGCACCAGCACGACGAGGGCCGCTTCACCGTCGGTGGCGAGGAGGTCCGCTTCGACTCGCCGCGCCAGGCCCTGGACCGCGGCATCGCCACCGTCTACCAGGACCTCGCGGTCGTCCCGCTGATGCCGGTCTGGCGGAACTTCTTCCTCGGCTCCGAGCGGGGCCTGCGCCGCTGGGGCGGGCTGCGCCTGGACGCCGAGGGGATGCGCGCCACCACCCGGGAGGCGCTCGCCCGGATGGGCATCGACCTGCACGACGTCGACCGCCCGATCGGCACCCTCTCCGGCGGCCAGCGGCAGTGCGTGGCGATCGCCCGGGCCGTCCACTTCGGCGCCGAGGCGCTGATCCTGGACGAGCCGACGGCCGCGCTCGGCGTCAAGCAGTCCGGGGTGGTGCTCAAGTACGTCACCGCCGCCCGCGACGCCGGTCTCGGGGTGGTGCTGATCACCCACAACCCGCATCACGCGTACCTGGTCGGCGACCACTTCACCCTGCTCAAGCGGGGCCGGATGGCCGGCAGCCACCCGCGGGCGGAGATCGGTCTCGAACAGCTCACCACCGAGATGGCCGGCGGCTCCGACCTCGCCGAGCTCTCGCACGAGCTGGCCCGCCCCGGCACCGGGACCCGTGCACCGCACGAGGCCGGCGGACCCCGTGATCCCCGCGATCCCGATGACTCCAGCGATCCCCGTGACTCCCGTGAGGAGCGTCCGCAGCCGTGACCAGCCCCAACGCCGCCACCCGGCCACCGGTCCTGCCCAGCCTGCTCGGTCTCGGCCCGCGGGCCGAGCGCCGCCGCCGGGCCCTGCCCGCCAGCATCCTGCGGCTGCCCACCATCGGCGTCGACATCGGCGGCACCAAGGTGGTCGCCGGCGTGGTGGACGGCGAGGGCAAGGTGCTGGAGAAGCTGCGCACCGACACCCCCGACAAGAGCAAGAGCCCCCGGGTCGTCGAGGACGTCATCGTGGAGCTGGTGCTCGAACTCGCCGACCGGCACGACGTCCACGCGGTGGGCATCGGCGCGGCCGGCTGGGTCGACGCCGAGCGCTCGCGGGTGCTCTTCGCGCCGCACCTGAACTGGCGCAACGAGCCGCTCCAGCAGGCGCTGAGCGAGCGGCTGCGGTTCCCGGTGATCGTCGAGAACGACGCCAACGCGGCCGCCTGGGCCGAGTGGCGGTTCGGGGCCGGGCGCGGTGAGGACCTCATGGTGATGCTCACCCTCGGCACCGGCATCGGCGGCGCGGTCGTCCGCGACGGCTACGTCGACCGGGGCAAGTACGGGCTGGCGGGGGAGTTCGGACACATGCAGGTGGTGCCCGGCGGCCACCGCTGTCCGTGCGGCAACCGGGGCTGCTGGGAGCAGTACTCCTCCGGCAACGCGCTGGTGCGCGACGCGCGCGAGCTGGTCGCCGAGGAGTCGCCGGTCGTCCAGCCGCTGCTGGCGCGGGCCGGCGGCGTCGTCGAGGGCATCACCGGTCCGCTGGTCACCGAGGCCGCCCGGGCGGGCGATCCGACCGCCACCGAGCTGCTCTACGAGGTCGGCACCTGGCTCGGGGTCGGCATCGCCAACCTCGCGGCCGCCCTCGACCCGGGCCGCTTCGTGATCGGCGGCGGAGTCTCCGAGGCCGGCGACCTCCTCCTCGCCCCGGCCCGCGCGGCCTTCCGCCGCACCCTCACCGGCCGCGGCTTCCGCCCCGAGGCGACCATCGTGCACGCGGCCCTCGGCAACGAGGCGGGCCTGGTCGGCGCCGCCGACCTCGCCCGTCAGGTCGCCCGCCGCTTCCGCACCATCAAGCGCCGCCGGGTGGAGCGCGCGGTGCCGTAGCGGGCCAAGACGGCGCCGGGGTGGAACAACGGAGTGGGACGTCGGACCGGCCGACCTCCCACTCCGTCTGCTTGTGCCGGGTCGGTCAGCCGGCCGACTTCCAGCGGTTGCGGCCGTCCGTGCCCGGGCCGCAGACCATCGGGGTGCCCGCGCTGGTCACGCCGGTGGCGCCGGCCGGGGAGCAGAAGGCGCCCGGGTGGACGGTGCCGACACTGCCGCCGGTGCTCGACCCGCCGGTGGACGACCCGCCGGTGGTCGACCCGCCGGTGGACGACCCACTGGTGGACGACCCGCTGGTGGACGACCCGCCGGTGCTCGATCCGCCGGTCGAGGAGCCGCCCGTGGTCGAGCTCCCGCCGGTCGAGGAGCCGCCCGTGGTCGAGCTCCCGCCGGTCGAGCCGTCACCCCCGGTGGCGGTACCGCCCGTACTGGTGCCGCCCGTACCGGTGCCGCCGGTCGTCGTGGCAGCCCCGCCCGTGCCGGACCCGCCGGTCGTCCCGGTGCTTCCGCCGCCGGCGGGCCGGGTGGTGGGGGCCGCCGGAGCGGGCACGGGCGCCTTCGACGTGGGGGCCGCCGGGGCCGGCGGCTCCGGGTGCGGCGCGGGCGTCGGCGTCACCGGCGCGGGAGTCTCCACCGCCGGCGCGGTGGTCGCCGCCGGTGCCGGCGCCTCGGTGGGGGTGGCGACGGCCGCCGGTGTCTCGGTGGGCGTCGGCGTCGCGGTGGGGGGCGGGCTCGGGGTGGCGGTCGCGACGGCCGGGACGGGCGGCTGCGCGGGCGGCTTCGGGTCGGTCACCGCGCCGATCCAGACCAGGCAGCAGAACGCCGCCACCGCGCTGCTGAACAGCTTCCTCCAGAGCGGCCGCGGCCAGGTCCAGGCGATGAGGAAGGCCGCGAACGGGAAGACGAGGAAGCTCGCGACGTGGACGCCGCGGTGCTGCCACCAGGGGCGTCGGACCGGGCGGGCGACGGTGGGGAACGGTGGTGGTGGGGCCGGGTACACGGGGCTGGCGCGTCCTTTGTGTGAGGAATCCATGGCAGGCCCGCACAAGCTACCGTCCATATGATCACTTGTTCATCGCTTCACCTGTTCGCATTCGAAATGTGATCATCCGGTCCGATCGGCACCCCGGCGGTACGTCAACTACCGGTTGGTAGTCGCGGTGCCCTGTTGTCCGGGCCATGCCTCCTGTGAAACAACGGAGTTGACGTCGACTCAGGAGGCCTCCGGATGAGAGCTCTGGCCCGAATCGCCCCGCCGCTCCTGCTTGCCACCGCTCTGGTCTGTTCCGCGGCCGGGCCGGCCGGCGCGGCCGCCCCGCCGCCCAAGGTGCCCGAGGCGGTGGGCTGGGGCGGTGCGGTGGCCAGCGTGGACGCCGACGCCACGGCGGCCGGTATCGAGGTGCTGCGCAAGGGCGGGAACGCGGTGGACGCGGCCGTCGCCGTCGCGGCGGCGCTCGGTGTCACCGAGCCGTACTCGGCCGGCATCGGCGGCGGCGGGTACTTCGTCTACTACGACCACGACAGCGGCCGGGTGCACACCATCGACGGCCGCGAGACGGCCTCCCGGACGGCCGACGACAAGCTGTTCCTGGAGGGCGGCAAGCCGCTGCCCTTCGCGGACGCCGTCACCAGCGGGCTGTCGATCGGTGTGCCCGGCACCCCGGCGACCTGGGAGACGGCCGTGCGGCAGTGGGGCAAGCGCTCCTTCGCCGACGCGCTGAAGCCGGCCCGACGGATCGCCGAGCAGGGCTTCACCGTCGACCAGACCTTCCAGGACCAGACCGCGCTCAACCAGGACCGCTTCAAGGACTTCCCCGCCACGGCGAAGCTCTTCCTGCCCGGCGGCAAGCTCCCCGCCGTCGGCTCCACGTTCCGCAACCCCGAGCTCGCCGCCACCTACCGTCAGTTGGGCGCCGAGGGCACCGGGACGCTCTACCGGGGCGACCTCGGCGCCGACATCGTCCGGACCATCCAGCACCCGCCGGTGGACCAGGCGTCCGGGCGCAACGCCCGCCCCGGCAAGGTGGACGCCGCCGACCTGGCGGCCTACCAGGTCCGGCGCCAGCAGCCCACCCACGTCGCCTACCGCGACTACGACCTCTACTCGATCGCCCCCTCCAGCTCCGGCGGCACCACCGTCGGCGAGGCGCTGGGCATCCTGGAGGACGGCGACGTCGCCCGGTACGACGGCACGCAGTACTACCACCACTTCCTGGAAGCCTCCCGGATCTCCTTCGCCGACCGCAACCGCTGGGTCGGCGACCCGGCCTTCAACGACGTGCCGACGAAGGAGCTGCTCTCCCCGCGGTACGTCGCCTCCCGGGCCTGCCTGATCAGCCCCGACCGGGCGCTCACCAGCCCGCTCGCCCCCGGCGACCCGCGCCACCCGGCCGACTGCGCGAGCACCGGCGTGGCCCAGCCCGAGCCGTACGAGGGCCTGAGCACCAGTCACCTGACGGTGGCCGACCGCTGGGGCAACGTCGTCTCGTACACCCTGACCCTGGAGCAGACCGGTGGCAGCGGCATCACCGTCCCCGGCCGGGGCTTCCTGCTCAACAACGAGCTGACCGACTTCAACTTCACCCCGCTGACCCCCGGGGTGCCCGACCCCAACCTGCCCGGCCCGGGCAAGCGCCCGCGCTCCTCGCTCTCGCCGACCATCGTGCTGCGCGACGGCGAGCCCGTGCTGGCGGCCGGCTCGCCCGGTGGCGCGACCATCATCACCACCACCTTGCAGGTGCTGCTCGGCCGTCTGGACCGGGGCCTGAGCCTGGAGCAGGCGATCGCCGCGCCGCGCGCCAGCCAGCGCAACACCGCTGCCACCCAGGCCGAGCCGGCCTTCCTGGCGCTGCCCGAACGGGCCCGGTTGGAGGCGCTCGGCCACGTGTTCGCCGGTACGCCCGAGATCGGCGCCGCGACCGGCGTCGAGCGCCTGCCGGACGGCCGCTGGGTGGCGGCCGCCGAGCCGGTGCGCCGCGGCGGCGGTTCCGCGGCGGTGGTGCGCCCGGCCCCCTAGCGCCGGCCCCGTCGCGAGGGCACCGTTCGCGGCGGGCCCCCGGGCCTGTCGGTGCCGGGCGGTAGATTCGGGGTGGGCGTCCTGCCGGGCGCCCACCCTCGTCCGTACCACCGGGAAGGCCGCCCGCCGTGACCGTCCGCATCGCCACCTGGAACATCAACTCCGTCACCGCGCGGCTGCCCAAGCTGCTGGAATGGCTGGAGAGCGCCAAGCCGGACGTCCTCTGCCTCCAGGAGCTCAAGTGCTCCACCGACGCCTTCCCCCACGAGCCGGTCCGCGAGCTCGGGTACGAGACCGCCGCACACGGCACCGGCCGGTGGAACGGCGTGGCCGTCGTCTCCCGGATCGGCCTGGAGGACGTGGTGCGCGACCTCCCCGGCCAGCCCGGCTACCTCGCCGACGACGCCCTGCTGCCCGACGTCGAGCCGCGCGCCGTCGCCGCCACCTGCGGTCCGGTCCGGGTCTGGTCGGTCTACGTGCCCAACGGCCGCGAGGTGGACCACGCCCACTACCGCTACAAGCTGGAGTGGCTGGAGGCCCTGCGCCTCGCCTCGCTGGAGGACGCCGCGGGGGAGCGCCCCTTCGCCGTCCTCGGGGACTTCAACATCGCCCCGACCGACGAGGACGTCTTCGACGTGGCCGCCTTCGAAGGCCTGACGCACGTCACCCCCGCCGAGCGCGCCGCCCTCGCCGCCCTCGGCGAGGCGGGCCTCCAGGACGTCGTGCCCCGCCCGCTCAAGTACGACCGCCCCTACACCTACTGGGACTACCGCCAGCTGGCCTTCCCGAAGAACCGGGGCATGCGGATCGACCTCACCTACGCCAACAAGCCCTTCGCCGACGCCGTCACGGACAGCTATGTGGACCGCGAGGCCCGCAAGGGCAAGGGGACGTCGGACCACGCCCCGGTCGTCGTCGACCTGGACCTCTGAGCCCGCCGGAGCCGGGCCGGGCCCGGCGTCACGCCCCGTAGCGGGGTCTCGCCCGAACGGGCCAGAGCGGTGGCCGGGCGCCGGGTGTGTGCCTACCGTCGGTGAATGACTGGGTGTGGTTGTTCGATCACGTGGACTTCGGAGTCCCCGGCCGCGCCCGAGAATCCCGGAGGTTCCGGTATGCGCCCCACGCGTACGGCCGCCGCCGCCCTGATCGGCGCGACGGTGCTGACCGGCCTGACGGCCCCCCTCGCGCTGGCCAAGGACGGCGCCGCCACGGTCAGCCCGTCCCAGGCCGCACCGGGCCAGACCGTGACGGTCACGGTCTCCTGTGAGAAGTCCGACAAGCCCGACGCCAAGACCATCACCGCGAGTTCCCAGGCCTTCGAGGGCGGCCCGGCCACCCTCACCCTGGGCTCGGACGGTCGGCACACCGGCTCCGCCCGGCTGGCGAGCAAGGCCGGCGGCGACAGCAAGGTCGACGGCACCTGTCCCGACGGCGGCGCCTTCGCGACCAGCGTCACGGTGACGACCGTCGCGGCCTCCTCCTCCGGAGCCTCCTCCTCGCCCGGCCAGAGCCTCGGCGAGTGGGGCAAGGCGGCCGGGGAGTGGGCCGGCTCGCTCGGCCAGTCCGGCGCGGGCAGCCAGCAGGTCGCCCCGCACGGCGCGGTGCAGACCGGCCTGGGCGGCTCGGTCGCGGCCAACCCCGCCGAGCTGGCGGGCGGCGCGGCGCTGGTCGTCGGCGGCATCGGCGGCTTCTGGCTGCTGCGGCGGCGCGGTGGCGCCGGCTCCGCCTGAAGGCCCCGCGTCCCGGGGCGCCGCACCGCGTCCGACCACCGGTACCGCCGGACCCCCGGGTCCGGCGGTACCGGCGTGTGTCAGACCGTCGCGGCGAAGCCCGGGAATCCCCCGGGCTTCCCGGGCGCCAGGGCCGCGCGGTCCTCCTGGGGATTCTGCGCGGCGCGCAGGAGGCCGTTGGCCAGCAGGTACTGGGCCATGATGTACGTCGCCATGATCCAGAACTGATGCCCCGGCAGCTCGCGCCACTTCGCCAGCTTGGTGGCGATCAGGGTGTCGGAGAGCAGGAAGAGCGCCCCGCCCAGGCCGGTCCGCCAGCCCAGCCCGGCCGAGGTGACGGCGGTCGAGGCGAGCAGCAGGCTGTACCCGGCGACCGGGGCCCGGAGGTCCCCGAGGTCCGGCCAGAGCCGCCCCACCATCACCGCCCAGGCCGTCGCGTACGCGGCCGCTACCACCAGCGCCCGCCGCCGGTCCGTCAGCGCCCCCTGCCGGACGAACATCGTCACGTAGCAGACGTGCGCCGCCGCGAAGGAGCCCATGCCGGCCAGGAACGCGGTGTCGTCGCCGAGCTGGAGCAGGACGTCCCCGCCACCGCTGAGCAGCAGTGCGGGCGCCAGCAGCTTCGGCGCCTCCTGTGCGGCCGCGGTGGCGGCCGTGACGCTGTGCGCGGCCAGCAGCGGCATCAGGGCCGGCTTGGTGGCGTGCCGCAGGACGGGCGTGTCGGTGAGGATCGCGCCCAGGTGGGCCGCCGAGGTGGCGGCGAAGCCGGTGAGCAGCCCGGTGGCGGTGCGCAGGCGCCCGCCGAGAACGGCGCGGGTGGTGGTGCGGATGCTCATGCGGCGGTGTCCTCCGGGGGTGAGGGGCGTTCGTCCGCACCCTAGGCGACCGGGGCCGTCCGGGGAAAGGGAATGTTACCCGCGCGTAGCCCCGGGGGTGCCGACCGGGGGCGGTCGTCGACCGGTGCCGGGGCCCGCCCGGCCGAGGGAGCGCCGGCCAATTCGCGGTGAGGTCCGGTTGCTGCCACCGGCGGCCGCGCCCACCGTCTAGTCTGGTCCACGACATGGAGCAGCAGGAGTACGCGGCCGGCACCACGCGGGTGGCCGGCGGCACGTCGGACGGGCGCACGGGCGGGGCGGGGCAGGGCACCACCGTCGCCGTCGTCGCCGTACGCGAAGCCGGTCCTGACGCTCCGCAGGAGTCCGGGTCCGCCGCGGCCGCCGCCGCACTCTCGCCCGACCCGGGGCTGCTCCGGCTCGCCCACTGGTTCGCCGAGGCCGATCCGGCCACCGCCGACGACCTCTGCGTCGCCTCCTTCGGCCTCTACCCGGCCCGCCACTTCGGCGTTCCCGCCGAAACGCCGGCCGGCCCGGAGGCCCCGGCGGGTGACGCCGCGGTCAGCTGGTGGCACGGCCCCACCGCACACGCCCCCGCCGCGCTGCGCGTGCGCGAGCCGCGGCCGGCACGCCGCCAGCGCCGGGCCCGGCAGGGTGAGGGGGCGCTGCCCGTCGTCCTCTCAGGTGCCAAGCCGGGCCTGCCCGGAAAGCACCGCAGGCCCGAGCCGGCCCGCTCGGTCGCCGGCCCGCAGGACCGTTCCACCGCCGCCGAGCGCCGGATCGCCGCCCGTCTGCTGCTCGCCCACCCGCTGGTCACGGCCTCCGGGCCGCACGCCGACGGGTTCCCGCTGATCCGGCGTCACCGTGACTGGCTGACCGGCCAGTTCGACACCCTGCTGGGCTACCGCCTGGTGGTCGGCCCCTGGCACGCCCGCCTCTGCAAGGCCGGGCTGGGCCCCCGCGCCGCCCGCCGCCTCGAACACCCCGGCACCGGCGCCCCGTTCACCCCCGGCGGGTACACCCAGCTCGCCCTCGCGCTGGCGCTGCTGGTGGACGCCCCGGAGCACCTCCCGCTCGGTCGCCTGCTGGCGGCGATGCGGGACGCCACCCCCGGTCCGGCCGCCGCGCCCGCCGACCTCGCCATGGCCCTCGCCGCGCTGGCCGACTGGCAGGTGCTCGGCGAGATACCCGCCGACCTGCCCGAGGAGAGCGTCGTCCTGACGGTCGACCGGGAGCTCGCCCGCGCCGTTCCCGCCGGGCCGCCCGGCCTGGCCGACGACGCAGCCGACCTGATCCGCCGCGCCGCCGAGGCCGAGCCCGGCACCGCCGTCCGCCGCCGCCTCGCCGAGACCCCGGCCGTGCTCGCCGCCGACCTGCCCGAGGAACAGCGCGACTGGCTCGACCTCCACCGCCGGACCGGCCCGGCCGCGCTCGCCGAGTTCCTCGGCCTGGAGGTCGAACTGCGGGCCGAGGGGGTTGCCCTGCTCGACCCCGCCGACGAGCTCACCGACCTCGCCCTGCCCGGGACGGGCACCCTCGCCCAGGCCGCCCTGCTGCTGGTCGAGCGCCTGGTCGAGGAGGTCCGTCCGCTGCCCGGCGAGGCCACCGGCGCGGACGTCCCGATCCCCGACGCGCTGATAGACGGCGTCCTCGGGGACATCGCGGACGAGTACGGCCTCCCGGCCGGCTGGCGGCGCGACTACCTCGCCGACCGCACCGCGCTGCGCCGCGAGGCCCTCGACCTGCTGCACCGGATGGGCCTGATCGCCCCCACTCCCCGCGGCACCCGCCCGCCGGGCTGGCTGCTCCGCGCCCCCGCCGCCCGCTACGCGCCCGCGCCCGATCTGCTCCCGGCTCCCGGAACGGGCCGGCACTCCCGCCGGGAGGCCCCGGCGGCCGTCCCCGGGCCGGCCGGCCCCCGGGCGGAGCAGCGGGCCTGAGGGTCAGAGTCGGGCGACTCTGAGGCGTCCGCCGGAGATGCGTTCGATGTCGTCGACGTCCGAGGTGTAGACGACGACCCTGCCCCGCTGTCGAAGCGCGACGGCCACCAGCGCCGCGTCGATCGCGTACTTGTGGCCGTGCAGCCCGGCGTCCCGAAGAAGGACGAGTGCTTCCTCGGCGACCTCCTGGGTGACCGGCTCGACAACAATGCGAGAGAGGGTCCAGCTCCAAGCGGCCTTGTTGATACGCTCGTGCTCCGCTTCGATCATGGTCATCGCGCTGGTGACGACTCGGATGCCGCTCCGTGCCGCGTCCTTGAGCCGCGCGCCCATGGGGGTGGCACCCAGTGCGCCTTGGGACAGGCCTTCGGAGTCGAGGACATAGACGAGGTCGGCGTTCAACTGGCCCGCCGTTCCTGCTCCAGCGAGCGCGCCTCCCGGGCGGCGAACCAGGCCTCGTGCTCACGCCGCTCGGTCTCGGCCTCGCGCAGTGCTTCGTCGGGAACCGGGCCGTACTCGGACTCCCACCAGTCCACCAGTTCGTTCAGTCGGTCCCGCTCGGCCTGGTGCTCTATGGCCTGCGTGACGTAGCGGCTGAACTCGCCCGGCCCGACCTTTGCGCGGATCTGTTCCGCGAGCTTCTCGGGCAGAGTCACGGTGTACTTCTTGGTCGTGGCCATACCGGCGACCATACCACGGGTCGATGTGGCGCCGATCACATCATCGTCTGGCCGTGGCCGCCGTGAGGGGGCCGTGCTGGACGGTTTCGACGGTGGCTCCCACGCCCAGGGTGCCGAGGGCGATGGAGGCGAGGACGGCGGCGCAGGCCAGGAAGCGGCGGTGGCGCTGGGGGAGCGGGAAGCGCGGGTCCTGGAGGGTCGCCGGAGGGTTGGCGTTCATGTCAGAGAGCGTTCCAGTGCGGCGTTAACGAGCGCTACGCGCGGGTGAAGTCCGGATGGGGGCTGGGCGTCGGTTCGTGCCGACAGGGCCCGTGGCCGCGGGGCCCCACCCCGGGTCGGGGGTGGGGCGGGACCCTTGCGCGAGCGGCTTCGACGGGGCCGGCTCACCGGGACGGCGGCCGTGGGCCCTGCCGGGCGTCGGCCATCGCCTCGCCGACGGCGACCCGCACGGCGTCCCGCAGGCCGTGCGCGGCGTGGAACCGCGAAGGCCCGGCCGCCGGGTCCTCGCGCAGTTCCTTCACCAGGGCGAGGCAGAGCAGCAGCATCACCACGACGAACGGCAGCGCGACCAGGATGGTGGCGTTCTGCAGTGCGGTGAGCCCGCCGGCGAGCAGCAGCGCGGCGGCCACGCCGCCCATCAGCACGCCCCAGACCACCACCAGCCAGGTGCGCGGGTGCAGCGATCCGCGGCTGGAGAGCGAGCCGAGGACGAGGGAGGCGGAGTCGGCGCTGGTGATGAAGAAGGTCATCACCAGCAGCACCGCGATCACACTGGTCACCGAGCCGAGCGGGAGCGCGCGCAGCATCTCGAACAGCGACGCCTCGGCCCCCTGCGGGATGGTGGCCACCAGGTCGGCCTCGCCGGTGGAGTTCAGCCGGATCGCCGTCCCGCCCATCACGCAGAACCAGACCACCGTCGCCCCGCTGGGCACCAGCAGCACGCCGGTCAGGAACTGCCGGACGGTCCGGCCGCGCGAGATCCGGGCGATGAAGGTGCCGACGAACGGCGCCCAGGAGAGCCACCAGGCCCAGTAGAAGATCGTCCAGGAGCCGAGCCAGCCCTCGTCGGTGAAGGCGCCGGTCTGGCTCGACATGACGAGCAGGTCGGAGAGGTAGCCGCCGACCGTGGACGGGATGGCGTCCAGGACGAAGACGGACGGGCCGAACACGAAGACGAAGAGCATGATCAGCGAGGCCAGTACGACGTTCGAGGTGGAGAGCCACTTGACGCCCTTGTGCACGCCGGAGAAGGCGGAGAGGACGAAGGCGGCGGTCAGCGAGCCGATGATGACCAGCTGGGTGCGCTCGGTGTTCTCGACGGAGGAGATGAAGCCGAGGCCGTCCGCCACCTGGAGGGCGCCCAGGCCGAGGCTGGTCGCCGAGCCGAAGACGGTGGCGAACACCGCGAGCAGGTCGATCGCCCGGCCGGGCCAGCCGTCCGCGCCGCGCTGCCCGATCAGCGGTACGAAGGCGGCGGAGATCCGGTTGCCCCGGCCCTTGCGGAAGGTGGTGTAGGCGAGCGCCAGGCCGCTGACCGCGTAGATCGCCCAGGGGTGCAGGGTCCAGTGGAAGAGCGAGAACTCCAGCGCCTGCTGGGCGGCGGCCGGGCTCTGCGGCTCCAGGCCGGAGCCGGGCTGCGGGGCGGCGTACAGCTGGAGCGGCTCGCCGACGCCGTAGAACATGAGGCCGATGCCCATGCCGGCGCTGAACATCATCGCGACCCAGGCGAGGGTGGAGAACTCCGGCTCGTCGTCGTCGCGGCCGAGCCGGATCCGGCCGAAGCGGCTGAACGCCAGCAGGACGGTGAGCACGAGGAAGGTGTCGGCGGCGACCACGAACAGCCAGCCGAAGTTGTGCAGGACCCAGTCGAGCGCGGTGTCGGACGTCCGGCCGAGCGAGTCCTTGGCGAAGATGCCCCAGGCGACCACCCCCAGCACCAGGACGGCACTGACGCCGAACACCGTCCGGTCGACGGGGAGGGTCGCGGCGGGTTCGTCAGGGCCTGGTGGCTGACTGCTCATGGGGGGCCCTCTCCTGGCGTACTGGACGGTCGGCGACACGATCGGAAAATGGATACATGTCGTACTATGTCCAGTCCTCGCGTGGAGCGGGGGGAGGGCACGCCGAGGAGGGCCGAGCGGACGGGCCGTCAGGCGGCGGCGTACGTGCGGGTGACCGGGCGGGTCGTGTCCAGGTATCCGGCCAGGGCCTGCCGGCTGCGGGTCAGGTCGTCGATGCGGGAGTCGAGTTCGGCGAGCTCGCCGCGCAGGGTGGCGAGCAGGTCGGGGCAGGCCTCCAGGGCCGGCACCGGGCCGCTCGCGCACGGCAGGATCTCGGCGATCACCCGGGTGGGCAGGCCCGCCGCCAGCAGGCTGCGGATCTGCCGCACCCGGACCAGGGCGTCCTCGCCGTACTCGCGGTAGCCGGCCGCCGACCGCTCCGGTGCGAGCAGCCCCTGCTCCTCGTAGTACCGCAGCAGGCGGGTGGACACCCCGGTCAGGCGGGCGAGTTCTCCGATGCGCATGATCGGATGAACGCCCGCCCGGCCCGGGCTGTTCCGGGGCGTCCACCGGGCCTGCGGCTCCTGCCGCCCGCTACTGCCGCTGCCCGGCCGCGAAGTCCAGCAGCAGCTCGCGCAGTTCGGGCAGCCGCTCGACCATCGGGAGGTGGCCGCAGTCGAGTTCGACCAGTCGGGCGCCCGGGATCCCCTCGGCCAGCGCGCGGTGCTGGCCGGGCGGGACCAGCATGTCCTCGGTGGTGCTGATCACCAGGGTCGGCACGGCGATCCCGGCCAGTTCGCCCCGCACGTCCACCCGGCCGGTCAGGCCGAACTGCTGCCGGAAGGCCGCCGGGACGGGGGCGAGCAGGCCGCCGCGCAGCCCCGCGAGCTGCTCGGCGCCGAGCGCGTTGACCCAGGTCTCGCCGAAGACGGCCGAGAGCGTGAAGCGCGCCAGCAGCTCCGGGTGGTCGGCCAGGCCGACGACCAGCTCGGCGGTGAGGCGGAGCCGGTGGTCGCCGCCGGCCACACCCGCGAGCAGCAGCAGCGAGCGGACCCGGGCCGGGTGCCGGGTGGCGGCGCGGACGGCGACGGCGGCGCCGAGCGAGTAGCCGGCCAGGTCGAAGCTCTCCAGCCCCTCCTCGACGGCGGTCGCGACCAGACGGTCCGCCAGCTCGTCGAGCGAGGGCGCGGTCGGCTCGTACGGGGTGTCGCCGGAGCCGGGGAAGTCGGGGGCGACGACGGTGCGGTGGGCCGCGAGGTCGTCCAGCAGCGGTCCCCAGTTGTCCCGCGCGCTGCCGCCGGCGCCGTGGGCGAGCAGCAGGCCGGGCCCGGTGCCGCGGACGATCCTGGCCAGCGGGGGCGGGGTGGTGGTCTTCGCCGTCATGGCGGGGCTCCTGTTCGGCCGTGGACGTCTCGGTGCCTGGCACGGTAGGAGTTCACACCGGTGTGAAGGTCAAGCCCGGGTCCCGAGGCCGGGGCCGGGGTGGCCGGGGGTGGCCGGGGCCGGTGTGCGGGTTCGGGCCCGGCCGCCGAGGATGCGCGGGATCGGCTGACGCGGCGCGGGGCGCGACCTTATGATCCGGGGCGTGACCGGGGGACTGCGCACAGCGAGACCGACCGGGCGGACAGCCGCCCCGGTCCGGCGCTCCGCCGCCCACCGCGTCGGACGCGCCACGCGCTGTCGCTGATCCCGCCCGCCCGCCCGCCGCCCGCCGGGCCGGAGCGGGCCCGCGCCATCGGCGCCCCCGTCCCCGCCCGCGCGGCCGCGCAGCCCGCCCGACCGTCCACCGAGACCGAACGGAAGTGTGCCCGTGCCCACCGAGAACACCACCCGGACCACCCTCGCGAGCCCGATCCCCACCGAGGCGGCGTACGACCGTCTGCGCCGCCACCAGTGGCTGGCCGGCGAGGCGCGCGCCGACGGCGTCGAGCGCCGGACCCTGCTGCGGATGCTCGCCGCAGCCGGCGTGCTCGCCGCACCCGCCGCCGGCGGGCTGCTCACCCCGGGCCGCGCGTACGCGCAGAGCCCGGCGTCCCCCGTACCCGCCGCGAACCCGGAGCCGGCGGTGCCCGTGGCGGGCGCGGCGTCCCCCGTGCCGGGGATCGTCAAGCCGCTGCCCGCCGAGTGGTTCGTCCCGCGCGGGACCAACGCCGAGATGCGCTGGGACGCGCTGCGCGACGCGCAGGGCGGGATCGGCCGGCACGTCCCGGTGGAGCGGTTCTTCGTCCGCAACCACACCAGTACCCCGGTGATCGACGCCGACGGTTGGCGCCTGCGGCTCTTCGGCAGCGGCCTGCGCGGCGGCCCGAGCGCCGAGCGGCCGGTCGAGTTCGGCCTGGCGGACCTGCGCGCGCTGCCCGCCACCAGGATCAGCGCCCTGATCGAGTGCGCGGGCAACGGCCGCAGCTTCTACGCCACCCAGCAGAACCAGACCGTGCCCGGCACCCCCTGGACGCTCGGCGGGGTCGGCTCCGCCCAGTGGCGCGGCGTTCGGCTGGCCGAGGTGCTGCGCCGGGCCGGACTGACCCGCGACGCGGTGGACGTGCTGCCCAGCGGCCTCGACCCGGAGTACGTGAGCGGCGGCGTCGACCTCGGCCGGGTGCGCCGCCCGCTGCCGGTCGCGAAGGCGCTGGACGACGTCCTGCTCGCCTACGAGATGAACGGCGAACCGCTGACGCCCGACCACGGCGCGCCCGTCCGGCTGGTGGTGCCGGGCTGGATCGGGATCGCCTCGATCAAGTGGGTCGGCTCGATCGAGGTCGCCGACCAGCCGCTCTACTCGCCGTGGAACACCGACTTCTACCGGCTGTTCGGCCCCGACTACCCGGCCGGGGGCAGCGCGCCGGTCACCACCCAGGTGGTGAAGAGCGCCTTCGAACTCGCCCGGGGCGCCGTGCTGGAGGCGGGCCGCGAGCACCGCCTGCACGGGCGCTCCTGGTCGGGCGCGGCCCCCGTCCGCCGGGTCGAGGTGAGCACCGACGGCGGCCTGCGGTGGCACCGCGCCGACCTCCGGGACGAGCCGCGCGCCGACAACTGGACGCGCTGGAGCATCGACTGGCGGCCGGACCGGCCCGGTCCGTACGAGCTGCGGGCCCGCGCGACCGACCGCCGCGGCAACACCCAGCCCGAGACGGCCGTGTTCAACCGCGAGGGCTACCTGTTCGACGCGGTCGTGGTCCACCCGGTGACGGCGGCCTGACGTTCCTCAGACGGTGGGCCGGACCTCGTACGGAGCCGGGTACGGCGTCTCGTACGGGGTCAGCACCAGCCGCACCACGTCCTCCAGCCGCCGCCGGGCGTCGCCGAGCGTGGTGCGCCCGGTCACCCACGCGGTCAGCTCGCCCTGCCAGGCGTGGCCGACGATGTGCCGCACCAGATCGCTGGCGGCGGCCGGCACCTCGGCCATCACCGCCTGGAGCGCGGTGCTGTCGGCCCGGGCCATGCCTTGCAGCGCCTCGCTGGCGAACGGGTCGGTGGAGGCGGCGACGGCCACCCGGAGCCGGGCCAGTTCGGGCTGGCGCTGGTAGGCGCGCATGCCTCCGCGCACGAAGCGCACCACCCGGTCGGTGGCCCCCAGCCCGGCCCGCGGTCCGCGTAGCTCCGCCACCAGGTCGGCCAGCAGCAGCCGGTGCCACTCGGCGATGGCCGCGGCCAACAGGTGGTCCTTGGAGGAGAAGTAGCGGTACGCCGTCCCGAGGGCGACTCCGGACCGCTCGCAGACCTGCTTCATCTGCAGCCGCTCGACACCGATCTCGTTCACCAGGGCGAGCGCGGCCGCGATCAGGGACTCGCGGCGTTCGAGCTGACGTGGAGACATCGCCTCCACCGGTCGTGGTGACAGGTCAACCTTGGTCACCCGCACCATGATACGGCTCGGGACCGCTCAGGAGTATGACGCCGACCGGTCGCCCCGCGTTCGCCGGGCGTCCACCGGCCGGCGCCCCCGGGCGAACGCGTACGGGGCCGGAGCCGGTCAGTGCGGCCGGGGCGCCCGGTCGCGGATCAGGGCCTCCTGGACGGCGGACGCGACCAGCCGGCCGTCGCGGTCGTAGAACTCGCCGAGCGACAGCCCCCGGCCGTCCGAGGAGGAGGGGCTGCGCTGGGCGAACAGCAGCCACTCGTCGGCCCGGAACGGGCGGTGGAACCACATCGCGTGGTCCAGCGAGGCCATGATCAGCCGGGGCGGCTCGGTGCGCTGGAAGAAGTTCGGCTGGACGTGCAGCCCGGCCGTCGAGGCCAGCGTGAGGTCCGAGAGGTAGGTGAGCGCGCAGACGTGCAGCAGCCGGTCCCCGGCGGGCAGCGGGGAGGCGGTGCGCAGCCAGACGAACTGCTGCGGCATGCCCGGGACGGCCGGCGGCACCCCGGGCGCGTCCGCCGGGACGAACCGCAGGTCCAGCGAGCCGAAGCCGCCCGTGCGGGTCAGCTCGGCGCGGGCCGCCGCGTCCCATCCGGCCAGCGCGTCCGGCAGCTCCTCGGGGCCGGGCAGCGGCGGCATCTCCCGGTGGCGGTCGGCGGCGGGCTCGGGCCGCTTGAAGGAGGCGGAGAGCGTGAAGATCGCCTCGCCGCCCTGGACGGCGGTCACCCGGCGGGTGGCGTAGGACATGCCCTGGCGGACCCGGTCGACCTCGTAGCGGATCGGGCGGGCCGGGTCGCCGGGGAGCAGGAAGTAGCTGTGCAGGGAGTGCACGTCACGGCCGTCGTCGACGGTGTGCCCGGCGGCCGTCAGCGCCTGCGCGGCCACCTGGCCGCCGAAGGCGCGCATCGGGGCCCCGGCGTGGCAGCGGCCCCGGAACGTGTTCTCGTCCAGCCGCTCGATCCGCAGCAGCTCGGCGAACGAGCCGGCGGTGTCGACGGCCGGTCTCTCCTTCTCGGTCAGGTCTGTCACGGGGACATAGTGGCAGAAGCCGCCGTCCGGCGGTGTGACCTGGGTAACCCCCGCCAGGGGAGGTGTTTGGTAGAACCTGTTCCAGTACCGGCTCCGGCGGGCCGCGCGGCCGACGGATTGTCAGTAGCCCCTCCTAGCGTGCTCCGCATGACGCAAGCCGCACACGCGTACGCCTATCTGCGCCCGTCCGCCGTTCTCGACGGGGCCGACGGCCCGCGCCTCGCCCTGGAGACCTCCGGCGGCACCACGCCGCTCGGGGCGGTCGCCAACCCGCGCTTCTTCGCGGGTTTCCTGACCGACCCGGCCCCGGCCGCCGCCGCGCTGCTCGCGGTCGCCGACGTCGCCGCCGCCCGCTACTACCAGCCGCAGCTGCGCGCCTCGCTCGACCCGGTGGTCACCGCCAACGGGGACCGGCTGCGCTTCGAGTCCTTCTCCGGCTGCTGCGGCGTCTACGCCCGGCTCGACGTGCTCCGGGACGGACTCGACGGCGACGACATCGGCCACGGCACCACCAACGTCGACGTCAACAACCCGCTGCGGGAGGCGCTCACCCGGATCGGGCCGGCCGAGCCGCTGCACCTCGCCGTCGGGCCCGACGCGCTGGAGGTCACCGTCCTCGACGGGCCGGTCGTCGAGAAGAAGGTCCCGCTGCCCGAGCGCTGGGTGCGCGGCTTCGCCGAGACCCAGGTGACGGCCGCCGCCTTCGACCTGCGCGCCGAACTGCCCGCCGCCGAGGCGGTCCGCTTCCTGCGCTCGCTGCCGCGCGGCGGCGGCCGGGCCCGGGCCGCCGCCGGCTGGGTCGTCCCGGCCGGCCGGACGCTGCGCCCGACCACCCGCCCCGTCCCCGGCGCGGTCTGCCTGCCCGGCCCGGAGCGACTGGCGGCACTCCAGCGGGTGCTGCGGCACGCGCTGGCCCTGCGCGTGTACGGCCCGGTCGCGGGCGACGGCCCGGCGGCCTCGGCCTGGGAGGTGGTGCTGCCCGGCATGCGCCTGACGCTCACCCTGTCGCCCGACGCCTCCCGGGGCTTCTCCGGTGAGGGCGGGGTCCTCGGCGCGCTGGCCACCGGCGCCGCCGAGCAGGACGCCGAGCTGGTCGCGGTGCTGCTGGCCTGGGAGCCGCGGATCGACGTCGCGGAGCTGGCCGAGCAGTCCGGGCTCACCCCGGCCCGCGTCCGGGCCGCGCTCACCAGGCTCGGCACCGCCGGGCAGATCGGCTACGACACCGCCGAGGCCGCGTACTTCCACCGTCAGCTGCCCTACGACGCCGACCGCGCCGAGGCGCGGAACCCGCGGCTGCGGGCCGCGCACGCGCTGGTCGCGGCCGGTGCGGTACGGCTGGCGGCGGGCGGTGCGCTCGCCGAGGTCACGGTGGACGACCACCTCCAGCGGGTGCGCACCGACGAGGCGGGCCGGGTCAGCTGCACCTGTCTCTGGTGGGCCAAGTACCGGGGCGGGCGGGGGCCGTGCAAGCACGCGCTGGCCGTCGCCGTCGTCCGGGAGCGGGCCCTGGGCGGACCGGGGGCGAGCGCGTGAGCGGCGTCGAGGAGCTGCTGCAGGCGGTGCGCGAGGGGCGGACGCCGCAGGTGCCGGCGCTGGTCGCGGCGCTCGGTCCGGCCGAGCGGCGGGCCTGCCTGCCGGAGCTCAAGGAGCTGCGCAAGCAGGTCCGGGGCGAGTGGTCGAAGGCGGCCAACGCCCGGGCCGGGGCGCTGCTGGTGGCCGGGGCGGGCTGTCACGCCGGCCCGGCCGGCGCCGCCACCTGGATCGGCGGGCGGGACTTCACCGGCCGCTCCTGGGCCCGCCACCCCGCGCTCGGCGAGGTCGTCGGGGCCCAGCCGGTCGACTGGCAGATCGAGGTGGTCACCCGGCTGGCGGAGCGCCGCGGCTCGGGCTGGAGCTGGGAGCTCTACCCGCTGATCGAGCGGGTGGTCCGGCGGACGGGCTGCCCGGTGCCGGCCACCGACGCCTTCACCACCGAGTGGTTGGACCAGCTCGCGGCCGGCGACGGCCGCCGGGGCTGGGCCAGGACGCTGCTGGAGTGCCTGCGCGGGGACGCCTTCACCCCGGTGCTGCTGCCCCGGGTGTTCGAGCTCGCCGACATCGGCTGGCGGTTCGAGCAGCGGCGCACCGACCGGCCCGGGGACTCCTGGCCCGCCGCCATCGCCGGGCTGGCCGAGGACGGTGTGCTGGACCGCGCCGAGGTGGTCGAGCGGTGCCTGGCCCGGCTGGTGCGCGGCGGCAAGCCGGCCGACCAGCGGGCCTTCCTCGCCGTCATGGTGGCGCTCGCGCCCACCCCGGACGAGTACGCGAAGCAGGTCCGCGGCCTGGTCGCGCTGCTGGACGGGCTCTCGGTCGTCGCGGGCCACGCCCAGCAGGTGCTCGCCGAGCTGGACGGCGCCGGGGCGATCGACCCCGAGGTCCTGGCGGAGGCCTCGGCGGTGGTGCTGTTCCGGACCGAGAAGAAGCTCGTCAGGGCCCAACTGGGCTGGCTGGACAAGGCCGCCCGGCGCTCGCCCGAGCGCGCCGGACCGGTGGTGCTGGCGGCCGCCGAGGCCTTCGGTCACCCCGACACCGCGCTCCAGGAGCGGGCCCTCACCGTGGTGGCCCGTCACCTCAAGGCGGCCGGCGAGGCCGTCCTGCCCGAGCTGCGGTCCGCCGCCGAGGAGCTGAACCCGGCCCACCACGCCCGCGCGGGCGAGCTGTTGGGGGCGCCGGTCGGTGGCGACGACCCGGACACCGGGTGGAGCGAGCTGCTCCCGCCGGCCCCGGCGCCGAGGCCGCTGGCGGAGCCGATCGCCACGCCGGCCGAGGTCGCCGAGGAGCTGTCCGCGCTGCTGGCCGCCGAGCGGCCCGGGGTCGCGGTCTTCGAACGCACCCTGGACGGCCTCGTCCGGCACGCCCGTCTCGACCGCGCGGCGCTCGCCGAGGCACTGGCGCCGGTGCTGCGGGTGCACCCGTGGAACGGCGTCGGCCGGTGGCGCGACTGCGGTCCGGGGGACGTCCTGTACGTCGCGGCCGCGATCGCCGGCCAGGTCGACCCGCACCAGCGGGGCACCGTCTTCCGGACCAAGGGCCGGTCCCCGCTGCGCGGCGAGCACAACACGCGGTACGGCAACGTGTTCGCCGCCCGGCTGACCGAGGCGGCCGAGCGGGTCACGGCCGACCGGCCGCCGCTGCTGCTCGCCACCCCCACCGACGCCACCGGCGCGCTCGCGGCGGCCACCCTGGTCGACCGGCTGGCCGGCTATCAGGCCGCGGGCGTCGAGCCGGGGGAGGCCGATCTGCACGCGGCCCTGCTGCGGCTCACGGTGACCGCCGACCAGGCCGTCCTGGCCGCCGCCGACCGGCTGACCTCGCCGGCCGGGCGCTGGACGGCCCGCTGGCTGCGCGAGGGCGGCCTGCCCGGCCGGCCCTCCGAGCGGGTGCGCTTCGCGCCCGGCCGGGGCGTCGGGAGCCGTGCCCTCTACCAGGAGCGCTGGTGGGAGGACCTGAAGCGGATCTGCGTCGCCCAGCCGGGCCTCGGCGCCGGTCCGCGGGGCCCGGCGGGCGAGCGACTGGGCGCCGACTTCCGGGCCCTGCTGGAGGGCACCGAGCCGAGCGTGGCGCGGGCCCGGCAGCAGAACGAGTGGCTCTGGCAGCCGACCGCGCACTGGGCCGCCGTCCTGCCGCACCACCGGGAGGAGCTGGCCGCCCGCTGGCTGGACTGGTTCGCCGACTCCGCCGACCGCGAGCGGCGCGGCGCGGCCGGGCTGCTGCCCGTCCTCGCCGAGGCCGGCGGTCCGGCCGGGTTGGCGCTGCACCTGGCACTGGCCTACGGGCTGGGCGCCCGCTTCCCCGAGGACCGCACGGCCGCGGTGGACGCCCTGCTCGTCCTCGCCGCCCGCGGGGACCTCGACGGCGCGCTGCTCGGCCGCGAGCTGGGCGTGCTGGTCGCCGAGGGCACGGTGAAGCCGAGCCGGCTCGCCCAGGCACTGGCCGTCGCCGCCGACACCGGCGCGTACGGCACGGTCTGGTCGGTCCTGGCGCCCGCGCTGCCGGCCGTGCTGGCGGGCGCGCCGGTCCGCGGCACCGCCGATCTGGTCGCGGTGGCGGCGGACTGCGCCCGCCGCTGCGCGGCCCGGGGTCCGATCGCCGAGGTGGGGGAGGCGGCGGCCAGGCCGGGCACGAGCCGGCTGGTGAAGGAGGCGCGAGCCCTGCGCGACGTCCTGGCCGGGTGAGGCCCGGGGGCGGGGTCGGGACGGGCTGCGGCGCGGGGGTGGGCACGGGCCGGAGTGACCGGGGCGGCAGGGCCTAGGGTGAGCCCGTCCCCGTCGCCACCGAACCCCCGCCCGGAGCGCCCGTGCTGCATCTGCGCCTGATCGTCCCCACCGACCTGCGTGACGCCGTCCTCGGCGGCCTGGACGACTCCGTCGGCGTGACCCATGTGGTGGTGCTGCCGGATGCCGCCGTCCGGCCCGCCGGGGACGTGGTGCTCTGCGACGTGGCCCGGGAGTCGGCCGACGAGGTGCTGGCGACACTGCGGGCGACCGGGCTGTCCGAACGCGGGGCGATCAGCGCCGAGGAGGTCGCGCTGACCCTCTCGGCCGCCGCCGACGAGGCCGAGCGGCTCGCGCCGGGGGAGGGGGCCGACGCGCTGGTCTGGGAGGCGGTCTCCGAGATCACCCACGAGGAGTCCACCCTCACCGCCGTCTACCTCGCCTTCCTCACCGTCGCCACGATGCTGGCGGCCTGCGGCGCGGTGCTCGACAGCGCGGTGCTGGTGGTCGGCGCGATGGCCGTCGGGCCGGAGTTCGGGCCGCTGGCCGGACTCTGCGTCGCGCTGGTCCAGCGACGGGCCCGACCCGCGCTGCGGTCACTGACCGCCCTGGTGGCCGGATTCGCGGTCGCGATGGCGCTGACCGTCCTCTTCTCCCTGCTGATGGACGAGTTCGGGCTGTTCAGCCGGGTGAGGTTCGACGGTGTGCGGCCGAACACCTCGTTCATCTGGCAGCCGGACGCGACGTCCTTCGTGGTGGCGTTCCTCGCGGGTGTCGCCGGCCTGCTCTCGCTGACCTCGTCCAAGGCCGGGATGCTGGTCGGCGTGGCGATCTCGGTGACCACCGTGCCGGCGGCCGCCAACGCGGCGGTCGCGCTCGGCTACGGCGACCTGGACCAGTTCCGGGGTTCCAGCGTGCAGTTGCTGCTGAACCTGCTGGGGATCGTGCTGGCGGGGGTGCTGACGCTGCTGGTGCAGCAGGGCGCCTGGCGGATGATCCGCCGCCGGGCGAAGCAGGAGGCCGGGGGCTGACGCCGCCTCCTGCTTCGCCCGCCGCCCGCTCAGACGGTGACGCCGTCGTCCTCGGCGGCGTCCTTGGGCCGGACCGCGCCGTTCCCCGCCGGGGCCGGGCCGCCGGCCGCCGGGGCCAGGCCGTCCGGGACGAGCAGCTCCCGGCCGCCCTGGGGCAGCGCCGCGACGGCACGCCACCAGAGCCGCAGGGCGGGCGGCTCCACCGGCTCGAAGGGTTTGCCGGGGCGGGGCACCGCCAGCCGGGCGCCGAGCGCCTGGGCCGCGGCCACCACCCGCTCGGCGGGCTCCTCCCACGGGTGCGGCGCCAGGTTGAAGGTGCACCAGTGGATCGGCAGCAGGAGCTCGCCACCGAGGTCGAGATGGGCCCGGACGCCCTCCTCGGGCGTCATGTGCACCTCGGGCCAGAAGTCGCTGTACGCGCCGACCTGCATCATCGTCGCGTCGAAGGGGCCGAGCCGACGGCCGATCTCGGCGAACCCGGGGAAGTAGCCGGTGTCCCCGCTGTGGAAGAGCCGGTGTCCGCCGCCGGACACCACCCAGGACGCCCAGAGGAACAGCGAACTGGTGCGCGGACCGCGGCTGCAGTAGTGCCGGGCCGGGGTGGCGGTCAGGGTCAGGCCGGCGACCTCGGCCGACTCCCACCAGTCCAGCTCCACGATCCGGTCGGCGGGCACGCCCCAGTGCTCCAGGTGCGCGCCGACCCCGAGCGGGACGGCGAAGACCGCGCCGGTGGCGGTCAGCGCGCGGACCGCGGCCATCTCCAGGTGGTCGTAGTGGTCGTGCGAGACCACCACGACGTCCACCGGGCCGAGTTCGGCGAGCGGCAGCGGCACCGGGTGCAGCCGCTTGGGGCCGGTCCAGCCGAACGGTGAGCAGCGCTCGCCCCAGACCGGGTCGAAGAGCACCCGGCGGCCGCCGATCTCGGCCAGCACGGTGGCGTGGCCGAGCCAGGTCAGCCGCAGCCCGGAGGCGGCGGGCCGGGCCAGGTCGACCGGGAGCAGCCGGTGCAGCGGCACGGCGGCGGTGGGCGTCCGGCGGGTCTTGTCGGCGGCGAGCTGGGCGCGGGTGATCTCCAGCGGGGTGCGCTCGTAGACCAGCCGGCGGGTCGGCAGCGGGTTGCGGAAGGCGCCGTCGGCGAACTGCGGCGAGCGGTGGACCCGGGCCAGCCGCTCGCCCCGGGGGTCGGCGCCGAAGGCGTCCGTCCGGACCCGGTGCCAGGCCGCGCGGGGCAGTCCGGCCAGGCCCGGGGTCGTTCCGGTCGCGGGGGGAGTGGAGAACTGCGAGGCCAGACCGGCGATGCGGGAGAACCACGGGACGGGGCGGGGCACGGCACCTCCAAGGACGGCTACGGCTACCGGGCATGCCGGGGCGCGTACCCACGGCGGCGAGACCGAGGCGGTACGACAACCATCTCGTCGGAGGTTACTCGTAGTGGGCTGTCCGGACCCGGTGGACGGCCCCACGCGTGCCGTTCGGCGTACGTCGGGCCGACCGGGCCCGGTGAACGGCACGCGCGGCGCGCCCGGAGGCGGTCCGGGGTGCCGGGCCCCGCCGGGCTCAGGCGTAGAAGCGGGTGATCGTCTCCGCGACGCAGTGCGGCTTCTCGCCCGCCGCGCTGGTGATGGTGAACCGGACCACCGCCTGGACCCCGCCGGGCACCTCGGTCGCGGAGACCAGCTCGGCGGTGGCCCGCAGCGCCGTGCCGACCGGCACCGGGGCCGGGAAGCGCACCTTCTCCGAGCCGTAGTTCAGCGCCATCCGGACGCCCTCGACGCTGTAACACTCCTTGGCCAGCACCGGGATCATCGACAGCGTGAGGTAGCCGTGCGCGATGGTCGAGCCGAACCGGCTCTCCTTCGCCCGCTCCGGGTCCACATGGATCCACTGGTGGTCGCCGGTGGCCTCGGCGAACAGGTCGATCCGCTCCTGCTCGACGGTGTGCCACCGGCTGGTGCCCAGCTCGGTGCCGACGGCGGCGGTCAGGTCGGCGAGGGAGGCGAAGGTCGTCACGGTGCGCTCCTGGTGGCAGGCGGGGGTGGGAACTCGGGGAGAGTATGCCTACCGGCCGGTCACCTGCCAGGGGGTGGTCCGCCGCCCGCGGCGGTCAGGAGCGCTGCACGGCTCGGCCACCGGGCAGCAGCCGGCGGCCGCCGACCAGCTCGGGCACCAGCGCGACGAACATCGGGTCCGGATCGCCGACCCAGGGGCGCAGTCCGGTGCGCAGCGCCCGGCGGACCAGCTCGGGCTCGCGCACCACGTCCGCCCGGCCGTGCACCAGGACGCTCCAGCCGGTCCGGGTGACCGGGTCCAGCTGGTCGGCCTGGAAGGCGACGACGGTGCCGTCCAGCCCGCGCGCGGTGGTGCTGCTCCGGCGCACCGCCAGCAGCAGGCGCCCGTC
The DNA here is from genome assembly GCF_042882445.1 of Kitasatospora sp. NPDC058218. Classification (NCBI taxonomy): domain Bacteria; kingdom Bacillati; phylum Actinomycetota; class Actinomycetes; order Kitasatosporales; family Streptomycetaceae; genus Kitasatospora; species Kitasatospora sp. NPDC058218. Next base: position 68,022 of record NZ_JBHVWC010000031.1, read on the forward strand.
CGCCGCGACGTCGAAGGAGACCGGCAGGACGGCGGGCAGTGCGTGCTCGGTGTACACCACGCGTCCGACGGGCACGGTGCTGAGCAGCCGCAGGCACTCGGCCTCGCACAGGGTCTCCACCCGTTCGTCACGCTCCATGGCTCCGATCGTCCCCCCGCCGGTGTGCGGCCGATAGGGCCCATGGTCCCGGAGCGGCCGGGCCGGGAGCCCCGTCGGCGGGGCCCGGGGCGGTAGCTTGTCGGGCGGCGCGGTGGAACGTGCCGCCGGCACGGGCGGCCCGCGCGGCCGGCTCCGGGACGGCCGGGGGGTGCCGGGCTGGTCACGGCAGGGCATGGCAGTGCATGGCAGGGCAGGGGCGCGGCGGTACGCAGGCGCGGCGGGCGGTTCCGGGGATGCCGGGGCCGGCGAGGAGGGGGCGGTGCGGGTGGTCAGTGGGGTCGACCTTGTGGTGATCGGGGCGGACGGCGGGCCGGACCGCGGCTTCGGCGGTTCGGCGCACGCGGCGGACGGCGCCCGGCTGCTCGCCGACGTGCTGCCCGGCATGTGCTTCGACGCCGGCGCGGGCGGCTGCCGGGTCGCCGTGGTGGAGCCGGGCGCGGACGCCAACACCATGCTCACGGCGGTGCGGGAGGCGGCCGGGCGGCCGGGCCGGTGGCTGCTGGTCTGCCTGGTCGGCCAGCTCGTGGCGGACCCGCGCGGCCGGCGGCTGGCCCTGGTCACCGGCGGCAGTACCGCCGACAACGCCTACCGGCGCGGGCTCGCCTGGGACTGGGTGGTCAGCGCGATGGTCCACGGTGACCAGGAGGAGGCGCTGCTGCTGGTCGACGCCGTGGTGGACCGCGACACCTGGGCGGCGCTCGAACGCGGTGGCGGCGAGGACGGCGCCGGCGAGCTGCTCAGCTACCCGCGCGTCCCGCTCTGGGGCCGGATCGGCCGCTACACCCCCGGCAGACGCGGGCGGGACGCCGTACTGCCGGGCGGCGAGGGGTCGTTCAGCCGGGCCCTGACCACCGTGCTCGGTCAGGGGCTGCCCGGGGCGCCGGCCGCCGTCGCCCCGCTCGACCTCCAGCCGGCCGTCGCCGGTCTGCTCGACGGCGGTGATCCGGCCGGTGCGCCGGGCGCGCGCCTGCTCGTACCGCCGCAGGGCGGGCGCCTGTTGATGCGCAATCGGGCCGCGGTTCGGGGCGCATTGGCCGGATTGTCGCTTTCCGAAGAACTGTTGGCCGTCCTGTGGCGCGAAAGTGCCCCGACGGATCCTCCTTCCGCGTAAGGTCAGGTGGCCCGGGGTGTTGCCGTGAAGGGGCGGGTTGGCGAAGAATCGATGCTCTCGCGGCAACACGGGCGGGGCAGCGGAATTCTTCTGGCGACCACAGACCACGGATGGGGTCGGTCGCGACGAGGTGGGGCGATGCGGCGGCGCGGAAATGTATTGCGCCCTGGGGCGGTTGGGGTCGCTGGGCTGGTTTTGGCGATGCTTCTGAGCGCTTGTGCGAGCGGTGGTGGCGCCGGTTCCGTCGATCATCTCGGGACGGATGCGCCCACTGTTGCGGGAGTGAACCCGGTAACTCCTTCGGGTGGTTCCGCAAACGTCGGGATCGCGCCGACCGACGGGCCCGAGGGCGCCGTCGGCCGCCTGGTGCTGAGCACCTATCAGGACTGGTGGCAGACCCAGGTGGCGGAGTTCGGCCGGACCGACTCGGACGGCTCCCCGTTCGAGACCTACTCCTCGGGGAAGGCGCTGGGCGACGCCCTCGTCAATCTCCGTCAGCTCCATGACGCCAAACTGGTGATGATCGGCAGCCCGCGGAATTCACCCGTGGTGAAGACCGTCGATCTGAAGGCGGACCCGCAGACCGCCGTCATCGAGGACTGCCTCGACGTCACCGACTGGCACCAGGCCGATGCCACCACCCGCGCCGTAAAGGATCCACCGCGGCGGTTCACCCGGTACATCGCGACCGTTTCCCTGCGACAGTTCCAAGCGCGTTGGCTGATCCACGAGTTCAAGCGGGAGGTGGACCGAACATGCTGAATCCGGTACGGCGATTCGCGATCCGCGTGCTGGTGGTCGCGGGATTGCTGTTATCCCCGGCCGCGCCTGCGATGGCGGACGAACCACCGATCGGCGGGGACGTCACCCACTGCCAGGTGAACGTCATCTGCGAGGAGCACACCACGCCCGGCGGCACGCCGTCCCCGGGCGGCGGCGGGACGGGCGGCGGAAGCTCCGGCGGTCCGCAGCTGTGCAGTTGGAACGGGCAGGAGTGGCCCTGCCACGACCCGGAGCTGGGCTGGTTCAGCAGCTCGACCGGCTGCTACTACCGCGAGCTGAGCCCGCAGCCCGAGGCGGGCTCCCCGGCCTGGGGCGGCCACCAGCCCTCGGAGGGCACGGTCTACAACGAGACCTGCCGCTTCACCGACGGCTCCATCGGCACGGCCGCGCCGAAGTTCTTCGCCCAGGCTCCCGCCGGGCCGCCGCCGCTCAACCCGGTGGCGGAGGCCCGCAAGATCATGGACAGCATCGTCCTGCCGTTCCCCGAGCCGGGTGTCGCGCCCAAGGGCACGGCCGTGGTCGGGGTGCCGGTCTGGCTCTGGCTGGAGAACGCCAAGGCGCCGGCGCCGAAGTCGGTGAGCGGCGGCGGCATCACGATCACCGTCACCCCGCACCTGCGGTCGGTGGTGTGGGACCTCGGGGACGGTCGGCCGGTGACCTGCGACAAGGAGGGTGCCGCGGCCGGCACGCCCTACGAGGCGAAGTACGGCGCCGCCAAGTCGCCCACCTGCGGCCACGAGTTCACGACCGGCTCGGCCGGCAAGCCCGACGGGACCTTCGTGGGGAGCGTCAAGGCCAACTGGGTGGGCGTGGTGACCGTCACCGGCAGCACCCAGAAGGTCGATCCGATCAAGGTCCCGCTCACCTTCGCTCCGCTGGAGCTCAAGGTGGGCGAGGTGCAGGTCCTCAACTGACGGGCGGGCGGCGGGAACACCCTCCCGCCGCGCACCCGTGAACGCGGCAACGCGAACGCAGTGACGTGAACGCAGAACGTGTCCGAACGACGTGGGAAAGGCCGGAACCCGGTGGAGAACCGTACATTTGCGACGCCTGGGTCCGGCACGGCCGGGGCCGCGGCGGTGTCCGTGGCGGTGCCGGAGCAGGGGCGCGGGGCGCCGCACGCCCCCGGGCGGAACCTGCGGGCACGACGCCGGCGGCCGGCCGTGTTGGCGATGGCGGTGGCCCTGATAGCCGCCGGCGGGCTGGGCGGCGCGGTGCTCTACAACAGCACCGGCCAGCGGGTCGCCGTGCTGGCGCTGGCCCGTGACGTGCCGTTCGGACAGGTGGTGACCGACGCCGACCTGGTGGTGGCCCGGATCGCCACCGACCCGGCGCTGAAGCCGCTGGCGGCCGGGGAGCGCAGGGACGCGGTCGGGAAGCGGGCCACCACCGACCTCAGGCGCGGCGCGCTGCTGCTGTCCGCGGACCTCGCCCTGAGCCTGGCCGTCCAGCCGGGTCAGCTGGTGGTGGGCGTGTCGGCCAAGCGCACCCAGCTTCCGGCGGCCCGGCTGCAGCCCGGCGTGTCGATCGTCGTGGTCTACACGCCCGACAACGGGCGGCCCGATTCGCTGTCCGCGGTCGTCGTCACGGTCGGCCGGGTGGACACCGACGGCAGCCAGGTGGTGGACGTGGCGGTGGCCGCGGCCGACGCCCCCCGGCTGGCCTCGTGGGTCGCGAGCGGGCGGATCCAGGTGGTGCTGGCGCCGCGCGCCGCGGCCGGCGGCGCACCCGCGCCGACCGGGACGGCCGCCCCGTCGGGGGCGCCCTCGGGCACCGCGGTGCCGACCGCCCCCGCCACGCCGACGGGCTCCGCCGCGCCGTCCGGGGCGGGTGGGGGCTGAGATGGCGGTGATCGCGGTGGTCGGCGGCCCCGGGGCGCCGGGCGCGACCACGACGGCCCTGGCGCTGCTGCTGGCCTGGCCGCTTCCGCCCGGGCGCCGGATCGTCCTGGTGGAGTGCGACCCGGACGGCGGCGCCGTCCTGGCCGGCGCCCTGGAGGGCCGGGTCGAAGCGGTCTACGGGCTGCGCAACCTGGCGGTCGCGGACCGGCGCGGGCTGCTCGCCCAGACGCTCTGGGAGCAGCTGATCGACCTCTCGCCCGAAGGGAACGCCGAGCGGCTGCTGCTGCCGGGCCTGACCGACCCGACCCAGGCGCCCGGGCTCGCCTACACCTGGGAGCCGCTGATGGAGGTGCTGCACGGGCTCGAACCGCAGGGCTACGACGTCATCCTGGACCTCGGGCGCTCCGGCGCCGGCGGGACCAGCGCCGTCCTGGCCCGCCGGGCGGACGTGGTGGCGATGACCGTGCGGACCACCCTGCGCGGGCTGAGCGCGGCCCGGCCGCGGCTGTCCGCGCTCGCCGAGGACCTCACCGCCGCCGGCACCGGGGCCGACGCGCTCGGGCTGCTGCTGGTCACCGAGGGCCCGTACTCGGGCGCGGAGGTCGCGCGCGAGTACGGGCTGCCGGTGCTCGGCCTGCTGCCGTACGCGGCCCGCACCGCGCGGGTGCTCTCGGACGGCGGCGACGTCACCGACCGGCGGTTCATCCGTTCGGAGTTGATGCGGACCGCCCGGTCGGCGGCGGACGAGGTGCAGGCGCTGGTGCGCCGCCGCCGGCAGCGGCTGGCGCCCTCGGCGGCGCCCGCCCAGGTCGGGCCGGGGCCCGCTCCGGAGGGGGAGGGGCAGGCACTCGGGTACGCGCCGGCGCCCCAGCCGTACGGGGCGGTGCCGCAGGCTCCGGTGATCACCACCGGTCCGGTGGCCCCGCTGGCGGGCCTGGCACCGCAGCCGGCCGCGCCCGCGCCGTTCCCGGCGCACGTCCAGCCGCAGCAGCAGGCGCCGTCGCCGCAGTCCGACGCATCGGCGCAGTACGGCGGGTCCGAGCAGTACGGGCAGGCGCAGTACGGGGCCTCGGAGCAGCAGTACGGCCAAGCGCCGTACGGGGCCTCGGAGCAGCCGTACGGCCAAGCGCCGTACGGCCAGGCGCAGTACGGCGATCCGGCGCGGTACGGCCAGGTCCAGCCGGGGCCGGCCGGGCCCTACGGACAGCCGCAGCCGCCCTACGCCCAGGGGCCGCAGCAGCCGCCCGCCGGTCAGGATTCCCACGTCGCCTACGGGGAGGTGCTCCGTGCGCGGTAGCCCCCTGCACCAGCATCCGGCGGCCGACCCGGCCGCACTGCCCTGGACGGCGCCGCAGCCGGCGTCCCACCAGGCGCCCCAGCCGGGGCCGGTGAGCCCCGTCGGGCCGGCCGCGCCGGGCGCGTACCAGGGTGGTGCCGCGACCCCCACCGCCGTCCCCTCCCAGCTGCCCGCGCTCGACCTGCGCGGCGCCGGCACCCGCCCGGCCGTCGACCCGCAGGTGGCGCGCGAGCTGAAGCGCCAGGTGGCGGCCGAACTGCACCAGCAGATCGCCCGGTTGACCGCGACCTCCGGCGTCGAGCCGGACCGCGCCACCCGCCGCCAGCGCGGGCGGGCCCTGATCGAGGAGGCGGTCGCCCGCTGGTCCGACGCGTACGCGCAGACCCACGGCATCCCGCCGACCCGCGAGCAGGACCGCGCGCTCGCCGAGGCCGTCTTCGACCTGCTCTTCCGGGCCGGGCGGCTCCAGCCCTACCTGGACGACCCCGACATCGAGAACATCCTGATCAACGGCTGCGACGACGTCTGGATCTCCCGGGTCCACCAACCCCTGCGCCAGGTCCCGCCGGTGGCCGACAGCGACGCCGAGCTGATCGAGCTGCTCCAGGACCTCGCCCGCCAGCACGGCGGCGGCGAGCGCAGCCTCTCCACCTCCAGCCCCACCCTCGCGCTCCGGCTGGAGGGCGGGATGCGCCTCCAGGCGCTCACCGAGGTGACCCCGCGCCCGTACGTGGCGATCCGCCGCCACCGGGTGGCCTCGGCGACGCTGCCCGAGATGGTCCAACTCGGCACCCTGGACACCACCCTGGCCGCCTTCCTGGCCGCGGCGATCCGGGCCCGGAAGAACGTGATGATCACCGGTACGCAGGGCGTCGGCAAGACCAGCCTGCTGCGCGCGATGGCCGCCGAGATCCCGCCGGACGAGCGGATCGGCACCCTGGAGTCGGAGTTCGAGCTCTGGCTGCACACCCTCGGCCACCTGCGCCAGGTCGTCCCGATGGAGGCCCGGGAGGGCAACGGCGAGCGCGTCGAGGGCCGGCCGGCGGGCGAGTTGAGCATCGGCGACCTCATCCCCGCCGCACTGCGGATGACGCTCTCCCGGATCATCGTCGGCGAGGTCCGCTCCGGCGAGGTCGTCCCGATGCTGCGCGTGATGACCAACGGCGAGGGCGGCTCGATGTGCACCCTGCACGCCCGCGGCCCGCACATGGTGGTCGACCGGATCGCCGAACTCTGCCTGGAGTACGGCTCGCACATGACCGACACGCTCGCCTACCGGCTCACCGCCAACGCCGTGGACCTCATCGTGCACGTCTCGATGGTCGACGAGACGGCCGTCGGCGGCCGGCGCCACCGCTTCGTCTCGCACGTCCTGGAGGTCGCCGGCCTCGGGGAGACCGGCCGGCCCGCGCTGAACACCGTGTTCGGTCCGCGCCCCGAGCTCGGCGAGCCGCGCGCCGTCCCGCACACCCCGCCGAACTGCCTGGACGACCTGCGCCGGGCCGGTTTCGACGCCGCGCTGCTCGGCTCGCGGTACGGGAGCTGGGGCCAGCCGCTGCAGCTGCGGATCGGCGGTGGGGCGCGATGACGCTGCTCTTCGTCCTCTGCGGCCTGCTGGTCACGGCCGGCCTGGTGACCTTGCTGGCCTGGGCCCGCGGCAGCGAGGAGACCGGCGACCCGGCGGAGGACGGCCGGTCCGGGCTCGGCCCGCTGGCCGCCCGCGGCCAGGAGTTCTGGTACGGCGCGCCCGGCGCCGCCTCCGCCCGGATGGTGCGGCTGCGCCGGATCCAGCTGCCGGTCGCGCTGATCGCCGCGCCGCTGGGCTGGCTGTTCACCGGCATCCCGCTCACCGCGCTGCTGGTCCCGCTGGCCGTCTTCGGACTGCCCTGGCTCTTCGACACCACCCGATCGGACACCCACCGGATCGAACGGCTGGAGGCGCTCTCCGAGTGGACCCAGCGCATCGCCGACGTGCTGCTGCTGGGCGTCGGCCTCAACCAGGCGATCGTCACCAGCCGCCGGACGGCGCCGGCCGCCCTGGAGGACGAGGTCGGCGAGCTGGCCGCCCGGCTGCAGGCCCGCTGGCGGCCGGAGGAGGCACTGCGCGCCTTCGCCGACAGCCTCGCCGACGCCACCGCCGACAAGGTGCTCGCCGCACTGCTGCTGCGCGCCGGGGACAGCGGTCCCGGCCTGGCCCGGGCGCTCGCGGACATGGCGGACTCGGTCCGCGAGGAGGTCCGCCAGCGCCGGACGATCGAGGCCGACCGGGCCAAGCACCGCACCACCATCCGCTGGCTGGTCGGCATCATCGTGCTGGTCGTCGTGATCGGCTCGTTCAACACCGACTACACCAGGCCCTACAGCACCGCGCTGGGCCAGATCGTGCTCGCCGTGGTCGCCGCGCTCTTCGTGGCGATCATCGCCTGGATGCGCGCGCTCGCCGCGCACCCGCCGGTGCCGCGCCTGCTGGTGGCCGACCGGCGCAGCCGCAGCGGCGGCCGCCGGGGCGGCACCGCCGGCCCGGCCGACGGCGAGCCGCAGGACACCGGTGACGAGCAGCGGCTCCCCGGGGAGGTCCGATGATCTCCCCCTGGTCCGTGCTGGCCGGCGCGGTCGCGGCCGGCGGCGTCGCCCTGCTGATCTCCGAACTCCGGCCCGCGCCGCCCGACCTGGGCCAGGCCCTGGACCGGCTGCACCGCACGCCCGCCGACCGGGCGCCCGACCCGGACGAGCGGCCGCGCTGGTACGACCGGATCGGCGAGAGCTCGATCGGGCTGCGCGGGGTGCGCATCCCGCAGCGCGAGCTGTCGCTGATCGGCCGGGCCCCGGCCCGGTTCATGGCGCACAAGCTGCTGTTCGCCGTGATCGGCCTGGTGCTGCCGGCCTATCTGGGGGCGATGGCGGTGCTGCTCGACATGGGCCTGCCGTTCGCGCTGCCGCTGGTGGTCGGGCCGCTGCTCGCAGGGCTGCTCTGGTTCGTCCCGGACGCCATCGTGCGCGGCGAGGCCAAGGAGGCGCGGACGGAGTACCTGCACGGCATCGCCGCCTACCTGGAGCTGGTCGCGCTGGAGCGGGCCGCCGACCTCGGGCCCGCCGAGGCGCTGCGCCGCGCCGCCTCGGTCGGCCGCGGCCCGGTCTTCCGCCGGATCCGGGACGCCCTGGACCGCGCCGCGACCGACCGGCTGCCGCCCTGGGCGGGGCTGGACGCGCTCGCCGCGGAGCTCGGCCTGACCCCGCTGCAGGACGTCGCCGACATCATGCGGCTCTCCGGCACCGACGGGGCCGCCGTCTACGACACCCTGCGCGCCCGTGCCAAGGGCCTGCGGGGCGAGCTGCTCGCCGAGGACCTCGCCCGGGCCAACGCCGACAGCGAGCGGATGGTCGCGCCCGGGGCCGCCCTGACCCTGCTGATGACCGCCCTGATCGTCTTCCCCGCGCTCCACCAGATGCTCGCCTGACACCGTCCCTCGTGCCGGTGAGCACCTGTCACCACACCCAACCCCCGGGAGTCCTCCGATGTCCGACCAGCTCAAATCCCTGGCAGGCCGGCTGATCCGGCCCACCCTGCTGCCCGTCCAGTTCGCCCTGCTGCTCTTCCAGTTCCGGGTCGGCCGGCTGAAGGCCGCCAGGGCGCGCGGCGACCGGGGCGCGATCAGCATCGAACTCGCCCTGGCCATCATCGCGCTGGTCTTCGTCGCCGGCGCCGTCGCGGTGGCGCTGTACGCGCTGAAGGACAAGGTCGTGAAGAAGGTCGAGCAGGACCCGAACCTGCCCGGCGGCGGGGCCGGCGGTGCGGCGACCCCGTGATGCGCCGACCCCGTCGCCGCCGCGACCGAGGAGCGATAAGCCTGAGCCTGGCCATCGTCTTCCCGGTCGTCCTGCTGCTCGTCCTGATCGTCGTCCAGGGCTCGATGTGGTGGTACAACCGCCAGCTCGCGCTCACCGCCGCCCGTGAGGGCGTGGACGCCGGTCGCGTGCAGGGGAACCAGAGCGACGAGGTGAAGGACGCCGCGGCCAAGCGGCAGGCCGAGGACTTCCTGCAACGCCAGGGCGGTCCCGGCTACCGGGTGCGGACGGACGGGAGTTCTCCGGTGCTGATCCGGGTCACGGTGGAGCTCACGCCGCCGGTCCTGATCCCCGGGGTCACCCCGCCGACCATCACGCAGCACGCCGAGGCGCCGCGCGAGCGCTTCGTCCCGCCCCGGGCGGCGCCGTGAGGCGGGCCGAACGTCCGGCCCGGCCCACCGGGTGGGGCGGCCGGTTGGCGCGTCGGCGGTCGGCACGCGGTCGGGACGCCGGCGGCGTGGCGATCGAGGCGGCGATCGTCGCCCCGGGCGTCGTCGCGCTGATCCTGGTCGCCGTCGCCGCCGGGCGGGTGCAGACCGCGGCCGGCACGGTGGAGGCGGCGGCCCGCTCGGCCGCCCGGACGGCCTCGCTGGCGCGCAGCGTGGACGGGATGGACGAGCTGGTCAAGAAGACCGCCGCCGAGACCCTGAAGCAGCAGGGCGTCACCTGCCGCGACAGCGACACCGCGGTGAAGCACGGCGAGCTGACCAGCCACGGGGCGACGCTGGCGACCGTCGAGGTGACGGTCTGGTGCGAGGTGGGTCTGAGCGACCTCCTGCCCGGACCGGGCATGCCCGGGACGAAGCGGCTCGAAGGCCGGTTCGTCTCGGTGGTCGACCGGTACCGGGCCGGGTGAGCCGGGAGATGCCGGTGAGGTGGACGACCGGTGCCGACGAGGGCTCCGGGCGGGGGTTGGGGACGGCCCGGGCGGGGGAGACGCAAGCGGAGAGCTCCCGGGGGACGGCAGGGCGAGGCGGAGCGGTCCCCGGTGGGGACGCCAGGGAGACGAAGGTGCGGGAGGGGGCGTGACGGTGCGCAGACCCGGGGGGGAACGGTGGGGCGGCCACGCCGTCCGGCGGTGGGCCGGGGGCCGGCGGTCCGGCCGGCGCGGCCGGGACCGGTCGGACCGCGGCGCGATCGCCATCTTCGTGGCGATCTGTGCGGCGTTCCTGGTGCTGATCATCGCCCTGGTGGTGGACGCCGGCGGCCGGTTGCGCGTCGCCGAGCGCACCGACGGCTACGCCCAGGAGGCGGCCCGGGTGGGCGGTCAGCAGCTCGACGAGGCCGCCGTGCTCCGGGGCGAGGGCTACAAGATCAAGCAGGACTACGTCAAGGACGCTGCCAACAGCTACCTCGCCCTGTACCACCTAGCCGTCCACGACGTGGCGTTCTCGGACGACGGTTCGTCCGTCACCGTCACGGTGCAGGCCGAGTACAAGCCGGCGCTGTTGGGCGAGCTCGGCAAACAGAAGGTCACGGGCAAGGGCAGTGCCACCCTCGTCCACGGAGTCGAGAAAGCGGAGACCGACTGATGGTCGCGCCACGTGCCAAGGACCAAGCCCGCGCCGGACGCCCGGCCCGGGGCGTGCCCGCCTCGGCGGGAGCCCGCCGCCGGCCGGCCCCGCTGCCACCGCGCCGCGGCGGCCGGGGCGGCGCCCTGCTCACCGCCGTCGCCGCGCTGATCACCCTGCTCGTGCTGCTGGTCGGTGTACCCGCGCTGCTGCTGTACGGCACCGGGGCGGTCGCCGCGATGGGCGAGGTGGCGCCGGACGGCGTCGGGCAACTGCTGACCAGCCCCGACGACGGGCAGCTCTTCCTCTGGCTGCTGGTCGTGGTCGGCTGGCTGGGCTGGCTCTGCTTCGCGTTCTCGGTACTGCTGGAGATCCCGGCCCAGCTGCGCGGGCGGATCGCCCGGCGGATCCCGGCCTTCGGCTGGAGCCAGCGGGTCGCGGCCGGCCTGGTCGGCTCGGTGATCGCCCTGCTGCCGGTGGCCGGTTCGGCCTTCGCCGCCGCACCCGACCGGGCCCCGGCCGTCGCCCAGGCCCAGCCGGGCGTCGGCGTGCAGCGGGCCGCGCTGCCCGCGGCCCAGGCCGCGCCGGCGCTCGCGCCCGCCGCCGACCAGCAGCCCACCTACACCGTCCGGGACAGCCGGCCGGCCGACAGCCTCTGGTCCATCGCCGAGCGCCAACTGGGCTCGGGGGAGCGGTGGGTGGAGATCGCCAAGCTCAACGACGGCCGGGCGATGGGTGATTCGGGACTGAGCTTCGACGCCGAACGTCCCATCCAGCCCGGCTGGGAGCTGCTGATGCCGGGTGACGCCAAGGTCGACGAGGCCAAGACCGCGCCCAGTCCGGCACCCGCGCCCGTGCCGAGCGCACCGGGTGCGCCGCGGACGGGCACCGACGGGAGCGCCGGGACCGGGCACGGCACCGTCACGGTGGCCGCCGGGGACAGCCTGTCGGCCATCGCCGAAAGGGAGTTGGGGGACGCCGAGGCCTGGCCGAAGCTCTTCGAGGCGAACCAGGGCGCCCAGGCGCCGGACGGGGAGCGGCTGACCGATCCGGACGAGCTGGTGCCGGGGATGGTGCTGACGCTGCCGGGGGCCGCGGCTCCCGCGCCTGCGCCTGCTCCTGCGCCCGAGCCCGCGCCGGCTCCGGCGCCGGCCCCGGCCCCGGCTCCCGCTCCGGCCGATCAGGCGCCCGCACCCGCCCCGCAGGCCCCTCCCACGCAGGCTCCGGCGCCCGCGCCGACCCCGGCGCCCACCGACGCCCCGGCCCCGGCCGCCCACGCCGAAGAGGCCCGGAGTGACGACTACACCGTCGCCCTCACCGCCTCCACTGTCGGGGTGCTGCTCGCCGCCATGATGGTCGGCACCGTCGCCCACAAGCGCGGCACCCAGCTGCGCGCCCGCCGTCCGCGCCACCGCATCGCGCTGCCGGCCGCCCCCGCCGCCGCGTTCGAGGCCGAACTGAAGGTCCGTCAGGACGATCGCGGCCTCGACCTGCTCGACCGCGCCCTGCGCACCATGGCCCGCAACACCGTGCGCAACGGCAAGCGCCTGCCCGCGATCGTCGCGGCCCGGATCACCCCCGGCCACACGGTCGAACTGCACCTCTCCGGCCCGGCCACCCCGATCGCCCCGTTCCGTGCCGCCCACGCCGCCAACGTCTGGTGGTGCGCGGCCGAGGCCGGGGAGCTCCTCTCGCCCTCCCAGTCCCGCAAGACCGCTGCGCCCTACCCGGCGCTGGTCACCCTCGGCAGCGCACCGGACGGCTCGGTCGTCCTCGCCGACCTGGAGACCGTCCGGCTGCTCCACCTCTCCGGCCACCCGGACGACGCCCGGGACGTGCTGCGGACCCTGGCCATCGAGCTGGCCCACAGCCCGCTGGCCGACCGCCTCCACCTGCATCTGGTCGACCTCGCCGAGGAGTTGCCGATCAGCGGGCCGGCCGCCGAGCGGGTCCACCGGCACCCCACCCTGGAGGCGGCGCTCACCGCCCTCGGTCCGCGCACCGCCAAGGCCCGCGCCACGCTGGTCGCCGCCGAGGCCGCCAGCCCGCGGGACGCCCGCAGCCGGGGCCTGGCCGACGAGTCATGGGTCCCGGAGATCGTGCTCTGCGCCCAGCAGCCCGGCGGCGAGATCCCGGCCGAACTCGGCCGCCTGCTCGACGCCCGCCCCCGGACCTGCGTCGCCGTGGTCACCCGTGCGCCCGAGCGCGGCACCGGCCCGGTCGCCCGCTGGACGCTGCCCGCCACCGGCCAGGCGACCATTCCCGGCCTGCACGTCACCGTCGAGCTCCAGCGCCTGACCGACGGGCAGTACGAGCAGGTGTCCGAGCTGCTCCGGGCCGCCGACGACAGCACCCAGCACCCCGCCCCCGCCTGGACCCTCGACGGCCCCGGCATCGATCTCGAACCGGCCGAACTCCCGGCGCCCGTACCGGTACTGGCAGCGGTGGGCGCCTCGGCGGCGTCGTTCGGGGGCGGTTTCGACAACGCCCTCGGCACCGGCTTCGACGGTGGCGGGTTCGACGGCGGCAGCGCCGGCGGCACGGACGACGGCGCCGAGGCGGCCGGTCCGCGCCTGCTCGCCCGGGTGATCGGCACCGGTGTCAGCCCGTTCGCCGGCACCGATCCGGCCGCGCCCGCCGCGCCCGGCGCCGTCGGTGGACCGGGATCCCGCTACCTCGTCAACGGCCTCGGCCGACAGGCGAGCACCCCGGCGGTGCCCCCGGCGGGACCGCCCTCGGCGACGCCCGCCCCGGCCGCCGCCGAGGCAGGCTCCGAAGGGGACTCCGCCGAGGGGGACGCCGACGAGACCACCCAGAACCTCCGGCTGCCGGCCGCGGTCGAGGCCCAGGTGGTCCTCCCCGTCCAGCCGCTGCCCCCGGCGGCCCCGGAGCCGGAGCCGGAGCCGGACGCGGAGCCCGCGCCGGTGCCGGTGCCGGAGCCGGTGCCGACGCACGACCCGGCCCCGGCATCCACCGGCGCCGATCCGAGGGTCCCGGGCCGTCCCGAGCCGGCCCCGGAGCCCGCTCCCGGCCCGGCCGCCGCCCCGGTGGCGCGCACCACCCCGGTGCGCAGCGACAGCGACGACCTGCTGGCGATCCTCCGCTCCCCGGAGGCGCACGCCGTCCGCACCGCCCCCCGGATCCGGCTGCTCGGCCCGGTGGACGTGGCCGGTGCCAACGGCACGCTCGAACCCGCCGCCCTGCCCCGGCTCACCGAACTCGCCGCCTACCTGGCGCTGCGTTCCGGCGCCGACCACGCCGCGCTCGACCACGACCTCCACCCCGGCGCGGCCCACCTGGACACCCACCCCACCGTCGCCGACGCCAAGAGCCCGCTGCCCGACAAACTCGCCGATCTGGCCGCCTGGTTCGGCACCTCGGCCGAGGGGCGGGCCTTCCTGCCCACCGACACCACCGACGGCTACGCCTTCGCCCCGACCGTCACCTGTGACTGGGACGAGTTCCGCGGCCTCTACCGGCGCGGCATGCGCAGCACCAGCGCCACGGCGGACGCCGCCCTCGCCCACGCCCTCGCCCTGGTCCGGGGAGCCCCGTTCGCGGAGGCCCCGCCCGCCGCGTACGGCTGGGCCGAGGCGGAGCGGCAGGACATGATCGCGGCGATCGTCGACACCGCCCACGAACTCGCCGCCCGCCGCCTCCAGTACGGCGACCACCGCAGCGCCGAGGCCGCCGTCTTCCGCGGCCTCGCGGTCGCCCCGGACGTCGAACTCCTGCACCGCGACCTCTTCTACGCCTACGCCTCCGCCGGCGCCCGGGACCAGCTCCTGCGCGCCGTCAACCGGCTGGACGCGCTGAGCCGCCGCACCGGCCGGGACCTCGACGCCGACACGGTGGCCCTGCTGCGGGACCTGCTCTCGGGGGCGTGAGCGGGGCAGCGGGCTCGCAGGGTCCGCGGTTTCGCGACCACCGGGTCCTCGTGGCCGGCTGTCGGGTGACAGCCGGCCACGAGGCGACGCCTCGGCGCCGGGGCCGGTCGGCCCGCGGGCGGATCCGCCGTACGGACCCTAGGGCCGACCACCCGGGCCCTCGTTCAGCCAGGCGCCGATCCTCGGCAGTGCCTCGGGGCCGCTGTCACTCTCCACCGACGCGACGAGGTCCGCGATCGTGACGGCGGCCAGGGACGCCCGCCACGCCTCCTCCGCCGCTCCCATCGCCCGGGCGATGGGGCACGGCCTCGTGCACTGTTCGGGCGGCGTCCCCAGGGGTCCGCGCCGGCGGATCTCGGTGCAGACGAACGCCGGGTCCGCCCCGTCGACGGCCTGCACCACGTCCAGCAGGGTGATGTCCTCGGCCCGTCCGGTGAGGACGTAACCGCCGGTCTTGCCCTGGGTCGAGTGCACCAGGCCCGCCCGGGACAGCGCCTGCATCTGTTTGGCCAGATAGCTCGGGGACACGTCGTGCAGTGCGGCCAGCCGGGCCGCCGGCACCGGTTCGCCGGCCGTGGTCAGCACCACGCAGCAGTGCAGCGCCCACTCCACGCCACCGGACAGCTTCATGTCACCTCCATGCGACTCGGATCCAGACTATCCGAGTATCATCATCTCGGACATGAGGTGTCCGAGTTTCCGTCGGGGGTGCTCGGCCCAGGAAGAGAAGGAAGGCACACCATGAACATCACCGTCATCGGCACCGGCCTGATCGGCTCCCAGCTCGCGACCGAGCTGACCGCGCGAGGTCACGAGGTGACCACCGCGTCGCTGTCGTCCGGCGTCGACCTGCTCACCGGAGCGGGTGTCGACCACGCGCTCGCCGGCGCCGACACCGTCGTCAACGTGACCAATTCCCCCACGTTCGACGAGCGGTCCCTCGACTTCTTCCGCACCACGGTGGGCAACCTGCTTGCCGCGGGTGAGCGGGCCGGCGTGCGCCACCAGGTCGTGCTCTCCATCGTCGGCGCGGACGAGGTCGCCGAGCTCGACTACTACCGCGCCAAGGTCCTCCAGGAGGACCTGCTGCGCGGTGGCCCGACGCCGTATTCGATCGTGCGCGCCACGCAGTTCTTCGAGTTCATGGAGCCGACCATGTCGTGGACCTCGGACGAGACCGCGGTGCGGCTGCCCGCGACCCCGCTCCAGCCGATCGCCAGCGCCGACGTCGTCGCCGCGCTCGCCGACGTGGCCACCGCGGTGCCACTCGGCGGGATCCTGGAGGTCGCGGGCCCCGACGTGTTCACGCTCGACGAGATCGGCCGGATGACGCTGGCCGCGCACGGCGACCGGCGCCCCGTCGTCGTCGACGACCAGGCGGGCCTGTTCGCCGCCGTCCGCGGAGACGTCCTCACCGCGGGGCCCGACGCCCGCGTGGCGCCCACCCGCTACCGGGACTGGCTCGCCGGCTGACCGCCCGCCGGAACGGACCCCCCGTCGTCGTCCCGTCACGTCAGCCGTGGTGCTGCCGTCCCCGCAAGGCTCCTGGATCCGTAGGTGCGTGAGCGCTGTCCGGGCGAATTCGGGTGATCACGAGCGCGGGTGACGGCCGGTGGGCGCGGGAGGTGCGCCGTACGATCCTGCTCATGGCAGCCACCATCGATCTGACCCTGGACTGCGCGGACGCACAACTCCTCGCCGGTTTCTGGAAGACGGCACTGGGCTACGTCGACGAGCCGCCGCCGCCCCCCTTCGAAACCCGCGAGGAGTGGCTCGCGCAGTTCGACCTGCCGGAGGACGACTCCGAGGACGACGGGGCATGGCTCTGCGACCCCGACGGCGTCGGCCCCCGCCTCTCCATCCTCAAGGTCCCCGAGCCGAAGACGGCGAAGAACCGGCTGCACATCGACGTCCGGGTGCCGGGGCACGGCAGCCCCGACGAGCGGTGGGCGCGGATCAGGGCGGAGTCCGAGCGGCTGGTGGAGGCGGGCGGAACCGTCCTGGCGGAGTTCGACGGGCACCACGTCGTGATGGCCGACCCGGAGGGCAACGAGTTCTGCGTCGCCGCGGGCCCGGCCTGAGGGCCCGGGCTTCGGACGGTGACCGGGCCGGGTCCGGCGGGTGCTCAGGCGCCCGGCAGACCCGGAGCCGGTGCGGGCTCCGCGATCCGCCGTGGCTCCACGCTCCGCCGTGGCTCCGCGCGCAGGTGCGCGAGGGCGTAGGCCAGGGCGAACCAGCCGAGACCGATGGCCCAGGTGAGCACCTGGAGGAGTCCGACGTCACCGAAGGTCCAGGAGGCGTGCGGACGGGAGGACAGCGCGGCGTAGAACAGGAGGCAGGGCACCGTCCAGGCCAGCGACACGGTCAGGGCGGTGCCCACGGCCCGGAGCCCGTTGCCCGGCGGGCCGGCCGACTGCCGCCGCGGACGCCGCCGCACGGCGAGCCAGGTGGCGGGTGTGCCCACCGCCACCACGAGCAGATTGACCACCAGTAACAGGACCATCCAGACGCCGCCGAGGCGGGTTTGGAGGCCCACGGTGAAGACCGCCGGGATCGCGAGCATGAAGGCGGACTGCGCCACGACCGCCGTTCTCCGTGCCGAGGGCGGCGACGCGGCGGGGGAGGCGGCGACGGGCGCGGCGGCGGACGAGGCGAGGGGCGCGGCGAGGGGCGCGGTCGGGGACGGGACCGCGGCCGTGGAGTCCGGGGCGGAGTCCGACGGTGTGCCCGGCACCGAGACCGGTACCGCTGCCTGCGCCGGTACCTGGACGTGGTCGAGGGCGCGGACGAACTCCGCCATGTCGCGGAACCGGCCGTCCGGTGCCTTCGCCAGCAGGCGCAGCACCAGCGCGTCCACGGACGCGGGCACCAGGCCGTTGAACCGTGAGGGCCCGACCGGCTGCTTCGTCAGATGCTGGTTCAGCACCGCGAACGGCGAGTCGCCGACGAACGGCGGCCGCCCGGTGAGCAGTTCGTGGAGCAGGCAGCCCAGCGCGTACTGGTCGGTGCGGATGTCCACCGACTCGCCGTCGATCTGCTCCGGCGACATGTAGGCGGGCGTGCCCAGGCTCGTACCGGTGCCGGTGAGCCTGGTCGACGAGCCGGAGAGGGCCTTCGAGATCCCGAAGTCGAGCATCCGTACGCCTCCCGACGCGGTGATCATGACGTTGGACGGCTTGACGTCCCGGTGGATCAGCCCCTGCGCGTGGCTGTACCCGAGTGCGGCCGCCAGCTGTCGGACCACGGCCAGCGCCCACTCGCAGTCGACCGGTCGGCCGCCGGTCACCCGGGCCAGGGTCCGGCCCTCGACGAACTCCATCACCAGGAACGGCTCGCCGCCGTCCTCGCCCACGTCGTGGAGCACCGCGATGCCCTCGTGGCGCAGGCCGCCCAGGAGCCTGGCCTCCCGGCGGAACCGGCTGCGGAACTCCGGATCCGCCGCCAGCGCCGCGGGCAGCACCTTGACGGCGACGGTGCGCTCCAACTCCAGGTCCGTGGCCCGCCAGACTTCCCCCATCCCGCCGGCCCCGGCCGCGGCATCGATCCGGTAGCGGCCCCCGAGCACCCGCATGGCGTTCCCCCTCCTGCCCGCAGCGGTCGCCCCGATCATAGGGGCGCCGCAACCGAGTCCGCAGGGTCTCGGGGCGGGAGGGGCGTCGCTCCCGCGACCGGCGAGCAGCCGACCGGACGCCTCGTCACAGGGGCACGGGGGCTGCGCGATCGGGTCGGGATCCTCGTACCGGAAGGGCAGCCCCGACGGCCGGGGTCGTCGCTCGGGGAGCGGCACGTGCTCCACCGGGCCGTCAGAAGCCCACGGAGAGCGGCAGCCCGCTGCTCCGGCAGCCGGGGACCGGCCGAGTGGCGCGCCCACGGCTGTTCGGGCGCCGGCGGACGCGCGGGAGGTGACGGCCGGGCGGGCCGGGTGAGCAGCGGCGTTACGACGCGGTGGGGTGGTGATCGCCCACCCGGCCTGGCTCGGGTGTGCCGGGATCTCGTAGGGTGGCGCAGACGGACGTGGTCGCAGGCGCCACGGGGCAAGGGCAGCAGACGCCGCTCAGCGGCGGGGCGGGGCGGTGACCAGAGATGGCGGAGTCGACAGCTCTCCCAGGAGGCCCCGATTCCGTCGCGGAGCCGGGCCCCCGGGACGCCGCACCGCCGAGGCTGCCACGCAATCCCTACGAGGAGCACCCACCCGGCCCCGCAGCCCTGTACGAGCCGCCGGCACCCTTCCAGGTACCGGCTCCGGCACCTGTTCCGGCTCCTTCCCCCGCCCCGCCGCCGGCTCCGGTCCCGGCTCCCGTCCCGGCTCCGGCCGCGCCGATGGCGCCGCCCACCGGATGGACCGTCACCGGGATGTCCTTCGTCGCCCCACCGCCCTCCGCCACACCACTGCCGTTCACCGTCCCGGGCGGCACCCCGGCGCACGGCACCGCCCCGGCGTCCGGCAGCACCCCCGCCCACGGCACCGCCCCGGCGCCCGGTACCACCCCCGCCCACGGCTTCACCGCCGGCCCGGGCGGCCTCGGGGCCGCGCCGCGCGGGCGGATCCTGGTGGTCGAGGGCGGCTACGGCAACTCCGGCCGCCGTACCTGGGGGCGCGGCGGACCCACCCAGGCGCCCGTCCTGTCCGCGATGCTCGCCGCCGTCTCGCCCCAGGTCCTCCTCGCGGCCGACGCGGTGGACGCCGTCCACCTCCCCGGCGCCAGCGACCCGCACACCGTGCTCGCCCACCTGCGCGCCGCCGCCCGACACCCCGGCCCGCTGCTCGTCCACCTCGGCGGCCATCTGCTCGCCGACAAGCGCGGCGGCCAACTCCACCTCACCCTGCGGGACTCGAAGCCGGGGAGCATCCGACAGGACGGCATCGCCTGGCAGTCCGTCGCCGCCGAGCTGCGGCACCGGCCCGCCGACTGGCAGACGCTCGTGATCGCCGACCTGAGTGCCGATCAGAACGCCTGGCCCTACCTCCAGGGCACCGTCTCCCCGCTCGCCGACGGCCTCCCGCTCTGGGCGGTGGTCAGCCCGGACCCGGAGCAGATCGGCACCTTCACCCGCGCGTTGATCGAGGCCCTGCACGGCGGCCGCCCGGGCG
The DNA here is from genome assembly GCF_042882445.1 of Kitasatospora sp. NPDC058218. Lineage (NCBI taxonomy): Bacteria > Bacillati > Actinomycetota > Actinomycetes > Kitasatosporales > Streptomycetaceae > Kitasatospora > Kitasatospora sp. NPDC058218. Next base: position 87,549 of record NZ_JBHVWC010000031.1, read on the forward strand.
CCGACGCCGTCCTCGCGCCCGAACAGCTGCGCCAGCAGGTGTACTCGGTGCTGCGTCCGGACGTCGTCATCCTCGCCACCCACGCGCCGAACCGGCCGTTCTTCCGCAACACCGCCCGCCGAACGGACGGCGTGCTGCCGGACGCCGTCCCGTACGAGGGTCCGCGCCCCGCGGCGCTGCTGCCCCGGCCGCCGGCCCAGCGTGACACCGCGGCACCGGCCCGGCCCGCCGTGACGCTGAACAAGGCCGCCGCGGACGCCTTGCCGGCGCCCGGCTCGGTACCGGCGGCCGTGGCGGTCGCGCCGCAGCCCGCCCCGGCCGTACCCTCCGACGGCCCGGTGAACCTGCTGAAGCCCGGCGTGCCGCCCACACCCCCGCCCCCGGCCCGGCCGGTGGACCTGCTGAAGGCCTACGCCTGGCGCCCGTCGGCGACGGCGGGCGTGACCCTGGGCAAGGGCCGCCCGGCGGCTGTGGCGCCCGTGGACGAGGTACCCGTGGACGCGGCGCCCCTGGACGTCGCGCCGGCCGATGCGCCGTCGGCCGAGGTTTCGGCCGACGTCCCAGTGGCCGCGGAGTCGACGGCCGGTGTGCCCGCCGCGGAGCCCGCCGCCGTCGAGCCCGAGCCCGCCGTCGAGCCCGAGCCCGCCGTCGAGCCCGAGCCCGCCGTCGAGCCCGAGCCCGCCACCGTCGCCCCCGAGGAGCCCGAGCCCGCCACCGTCGCCCCCGAGGAGCCCGAGGTCGCCCCCGAGCAGATCGCCCCGGAGGAGCCCGCCTCCGAGGCCCCCCAACCCCCTCGCGACGACTACCGCGAGGTGATCGGCCGCATCGTCCGCAGCGCCGACGCCGGGGACCACGCCGCCGCCACCGATCTCGCCTTCGCCCTCGAACTGGAGGCGATCGCCGAGCACGGCGCCGTCTCCGCGCCCGTGCTCCAGGTCCGGCAGGTCCGCGCACACGTGTGCCGGCTGGCCGGGAAGTCGGTCGAGGCGGCGGACATCTACCGCGAGGTGGCCCTGACGCTGCTGCGTTCGCAGGGCCCCGAGCACCCGGACACCCAGCAGGCGGCCACCAACGCCGAGGCGTGCTGGCGGGCGATCGCGGACCGGGCGGAGGCGATCCGGATCGCCCCCGAGATCATCGAGCTGCGCGCCCACCTGCCGGGCCGTGACGGCCGCAAGCTGCGCGCCGCCGAACGCTACCTGGCCCAACTCGCGGCCCCGCGCCCCGAAACCCCCTGACCCCGGTCAGCGAGTTGAATGCCTGTTCCCGCCGGGCGCTTCCGGCGCGTCCTTGATCGCCTCCCACGGCGTTCCGTGGGAGGCGACGGCAGTTGGCCGAGGTCGACCCGATGGGGGAGCGGCGTGGTGAGGCGAAGTGTCAGGATCGTTCTGCTGTCCATCGGGGTTGCAGGCGCGGTGGCGGGGAGCATGGGTGTGCTGGGGGCGAGGTCGGACTCCGATGCCGGTCGGGTCACCGTGTGGCAGCCGGAGAGTCCGATGACCTCCGAGGAGGCGGAACGCTTCTGGACGCCCGAGCGGATCGATGAAGCGAACAGGAACACACGCTTCCCGGGCATGGCTCGTCCCTAGTTCGGCGAGCCACGCCCGGGAGCTCGGTCACCCTTGTCTGTATGCCTGGGGTGCCGCCGGGATCGCTCCCGGCGGCACCCTCACGCGTGCTCGGCCTGCGGACGAGTGCACGACCACGATCCTGTGCAGACGATCCCGGGCCGGTGGGGCCCGGTCGGGGCTCCAGGATCACGTGGGCCTTGGCCCAATGGGGCCCCGCTACCGGCCCGCGAGGGCGTGGACGAACCGGGCGCCGTCGATGGTGCCGAGGCCGCTGGCGAGGTCGTAGCCCTTGGCGGCACGGTAACCCGTCACGGTGTCCCAGGAGTTGTCGCCCGCCGTCACGTCGACCAGGCCGCTCCACTGCTGCGGGAGCAGGGAGAGGCCGTAGAGGCGCCAGTTGATCTGGCCGAGGCGGTGGCCGGCGAGCTGGTCGGCGAGGGCGACGACGCCGGAGAAGACCGGGGTGGCCTCGCTGGTGCCGCCGGTGAGGTGCCAGCCGGCCGAGGTCGGGTCGTAGGACTCGTAGGTCCAGGCGGCGCCGTCGACCGCCGCGCTCATGCTGAGGTCGGGCGTGCCGCGGTGGTTCCCGGTGACGCCGGCGACGCCGGCCTGGTACCAGGGGCGTTCGAAGACGGCGGAGGTCCCGCCGCCGCCCGCGCCGTAGTGGTCGTGCCACACCTGGTCGGGCCCGGTGCGCCGGCCGGCGTCGTCCAGGCTGAGCTGGGTGCCGCCGACGGAGGTGACCAGCGGGTCGGCGGAGGGCCAGGAGTTGACCTTGTGCGGGTAGAGGTCCTCGCCGTTGGTCTGGTAGTCGGTGTCGCCGGTGTCGCCGGAGGCGGCGAGGACGGTGACGTCGTGCGCGGCGGCCTCCTGGAAGGCGTACCGCAGGCCGGTGATGGAGCTGAAGTCGCCCTTGTCGAAGCCGGGGAAGGTGTTCTCGGTGGCGCCGAAGCTCTGCGAGACGACGTCGGCGCGGCCGGCCTTGACGAGGGCCTTCTCGGCGTCCATCATCTCGGGCAGCCCGGTCGTCCCCTCGGTCTCGGAGACGCCGGTCTCGACCAGGATGATGTGGGCGTCGGGGGCGACGGCGTGGGCGTACTCGACGTCCAGGGTGCTCTCGCCGGCCCAGCCGGTGTGGTCGGGGTTGGTCGGGTCGAAGACCGGGACGTCACCCCACCTGACCACCTCGACCTGGGTGTCCGGGATGCCCCACTGCTTGTCGAAGACCTCCAGGTCGTGCTGGATGGTCGGTGAGCCGAAGGAGTCGACGATGACGATCGTGCGGCCCTTGCCGGTGATGCCCTCCCGGTACAGCGGGTCGAGGTTGTAGGCGGTCCGGTACTGCAGAGGGGAGTAGCAGTGGATGCCGATCTCGCTGACGCACTGCGAGGTGGGCAGGGGTGCGTTGCGGCCGACGGCGCTGATGTGCCCGGCCGAGGCGGGGCGGACGTGGACGCCCGCGAGGCCGGTGGTGGAGGCCGGGTGGGCGGCCGGTACGGCGAGCGTGCCGGCCGTGAGGGCGGTGGCCCCGACGGCGAGCAGGGCCAGGGCGCGGCGGAGGGTGGCGGGGCTGCCCATGGGGCTCCTTGGGACGCAGGGCCCGACCGGTCCGGTCGGGGCGGTCCGGCCATCCCATCGAGAGCCGCATGATCATGCCATAGTCATTTCGTACCCGTGGGCATGGTCGCGCATGGCCACCGGAAAGGGTAAAGGCCGTCCCAGGCGAAGGTAACCCACCGCCGGGGACGGCCTTCTGACGAAACGTCAGTGACGATCAGCGCGCCCCACCGTTGACGTACAGCGTCTGCCCGCTGACGTAGGAGGCCTCCTCGCTGGCCAGGAAGGCGACCACCGAGGCGATCTCCTCCGGCCGGCCGACCCGCCGCAGCGGCGTCCGCGCGGAGACCTCCGCCTGGTGGTCCTCGGCCGTCGCGCCGACCCGCTCGGCGGTGGCGGCGGTCATCGGGGTGGCGATGTAGCCGGGGGCGACGGCGTTGACGTTGATGTTGAACGGGCCCAGCTCGATCGCCAGCGTGGCGGTCAGGCCCTGGATGCCCGCCTTGGCGGCGGCGTAGTTGGCCTGGCCCCGGTTGCCCAGCGCCGAGCGCGAGCTGAGCGAGACGATCTTGCCGTACTTCTGCGCCACCATGTACTTCTGCGCCACGTGGCTGCAGTTGTAGGCGCTGGTCAGATTGACCGTCAGCACCGTGTCCCAGTCGGGCCTGGTCATCTTGAAGAAGAGGTTGTCCCGGGTGATCCCGGCGTTGTTCACCAGGATGTGCACCCCGCCGAGGTCCCGCGCGACCTCGGCGAAGACCGCCTCCACCGCGTCGTAGTCGGCCACGTCGCAGCCGTAGGCCCGCGCGGTGCCGCCCTTGGCGGTGATCTCCTCGACCGTCCCGGCGGCCCGCTCGGCGGTCAGGTCGACGACCGCGACGGCCGCCCCCTCCTGGGCCAGCAGTCGGGCGGTGGCCGCGCCGATGCCCTGCGCCGCACCGGTGACGACGGCGACCTTTCCCGTGAATCGGGTCACGGCAACTCCTTCGATCTCGACTTCGTTGGGAGAACGGGACGGCGGCCACGGGCTGTCGGCCGCCGGGGCCGGGTGCCGGCCGTCGGCGTTCAGGCGGATTCGATCAGGACGGCGGTGCCCTGGCCGACGCCCACGCACATGGTGGCCAGACCGCGCCGCGTGCCGTTGCGGCGCATCCGGTGCAGCAGGGTGGTGAGGATGCGCGCGCCGGAGCCGCCCAGCGGGTGGCCGAGCGCGATCGCCCCGCCGGTCGGGTTGACCAGTTCGGGGTCGAGGCCCAGCTGGTCGATGCTGGCCAGCACCTGTGCGGCGAAGGCCTCGTTGAGTTCGGCCTCCTCCAGCTCGGAGACCGACCAGCCGACCCGGCCGAGCGCCTTGCGGGTGGCGGGCACCGGGCCGACGCCCATCACGTCCGGGTGCACCCCGGCCGAGGCGCCGGCCACGTACCGGCCGAGCGGCTGCAGGCCCAGTTCGCCCAGGACCTCCTCGCTGACCAGCACCAGGCCGGCCGCGCCGTCGTTCATCGGCGAGGCATTGCCGGCCGTCACCGTGCCGCCCGGGCGGAAGGCCGGCTTCAGCCGGGCGAGCTTCTCCGGGTCGGTGTCCTCCCGGATGCTCTCGTCCTGGTGGACGGTCACACCGTCCGGCCGCTCGACCGGGATCAGCTCGGCGTCGAAGTGGCCGTCCTTGCGGGCGGCGGCGGCCAGCCGGTGGCTGCGGAGCGCGAAGGCGTCCTGGCGCTCACGGGTGATGCCGTACCGGGCGGCGACCTCCTCGGCGGTCTCGCCCATCGAGAGCACGCCGTGCAGCTCGGCCATCCGCGGGTTGGTGAGCCGCCAGCCGAGCCGGGTGTCGAAGGTCTCGATCCGGTGCGGCAGCGCCTCGTCGGGCCGGGGGAGGACGAAGGGGGCGCGGGTCATCGACTCGCAGCCGCCGGCCAGCACCACGTCGGCCTCGCCCGAGCCGATGGCCCGGGCGGCCAGGGTGACGGCCTCCAGGCCGGAGGCGCAGAGCCGGTTGACGGTGGCGCCGGGGACGCTGTCGGGCAGGCCGGCGAGCAGCACGGCCATCCGGGCGGCGTTGCGGTTGTCCTCGCCGGCCTGGTTGGCGGCGCCCCAGTAGACGTCGTCGATCCGGGCCGGGTCGAGGGCGGGGACGTCGGCGAGCAGGGCGCGCAGCACGGTGGCCGAGAGGTCGTCCGGGCGGACCGTGGCGAGCGCTCCGCGCAGCCGGCCGATGGGTGTGCGGCGGGCTGCGGCGAAGTAGACAGGACGCACGTCGTCGGGCTCCTTATCCAGTGGGGAACGGATGCTCTGAGGGATGTCAGAAGGCGTTGACGCCGGTGAGCGAACGCCCGATGAGCAGCTTGTGGATCTGGCTGGTGCCCTCGTAGAGGGTCATCACCCGCGCGTCGCGCAGGTACTTGCCGACCGGGTACTCGTCGATGAAGCCGTAGCCGCCGAAGACCTGGAGCGCGTTGTTGGCGGCCCGGACGGCGGCCTCGCTCGCGTAGAGCTTGGCGACGGAGGACTCGGTGGCGAACGGCAGGCCGCGCTCGATGTGGTCGGCGACCTTCCAGGTGAGCAGCCGGGCGGCCTCGACGTCCACCGCGATGTCGGCGAGCAGTTCCTGCACCAGCTGGTGGGAGGCGATCGGCCGGCCGAACTGCTCGCGCTCGCCGGCGTAGTGGACGGCGGCCTCCAGGCAGGCCCGGGCGATGCCGACGCAGCCGGCCGCGACCGACATCCGGCCCTTGGCCAGTGCGGCCATCGCCACCGTGAAGCCCTTGCCGACCTCGCCGAGCCGGGCTTCGTCGGGGACGCGGACGGCGTCGAGGGCGAACTCGGCGGTGGCCTGGCCGCGCAGGCCGAGCTTGCCGTGGATCTCGGTGCGGGTGAAGCCGGGCAGGTCGGTGGGGACGAGGAAGGCGGTGATGCCCTGGCGGCCCGGCCCGCCCGTGCGGGCGAAGACGAGGGCGAGGTCGGCCCACGTCCCGTTGGTGATGAACATCTTGGCGCCGCTGATCAGCCAGTCCGTACCGTCCCGGACGGCCCGGGTGGTGAGGTTGGCGGCGTCCGAGCCGGTGCCGGGCTCGGTGAGGGCGAAGCAGGCGAGCGCCTCGCCGGAGGTGAGCCGGGGCAGCCACTGCCGCTTCTGCCGCTCGCTGCCGTAGCTGTTGATCGACTTGGCGACCAGGCCGAGCGTGACCGAGACGATGCCGCGCACGGCGGAGTCGCCCCGGCCCAGTTCCTCCAGGGCCAGGCAGTACGCGAGGTGGTCGCCGCCGCTGCCGCCGTACTCCTCGGGGACGGTGAGGCCGAGGAGGCCGATCGCGCCGAGCTTGCCGATGACCGCCCGGTCGACGGACTCGGCGCGGTCCCAGGCGGCCGCGTGCGGGACGATCTCGCGGTCGGTGAAGGCGGCCGCGAGGTCCCGGAGGGCGGCCTGCTCCTCGGACAGCTCCAGATTCATGACGACACCTCGTCGGGCTTCGGCGGACTCTTCGGTAAACTAGCGCTGCAAGTTTTACCGGGACTGTAACCCCGACCGGGCCGCACTGGGAAGAGGCGCCTGCCAGAATCGGTCCTCACCCCACTCGACCGGAGGAACCGCGACGATGGCCCGCCCGCGCACCCCCCTGCTCAACCGCGAGCTCATCGTCGCCACCGCGCTGCGGCTCATCGACGCCGAGGGGCTGGACGCGCTCTCCACCCGCCGCCTGGCCACCGAACTGTCGGTCAGCGGGCCGTCGCTCTACAACCACGTCGCGACCAAGGACGAGCTGCTGGACGCGGTGGTGGACAGCGTGATGGGCGAGGTCGACCTGTCGATGTTCACCGCCGGGGCGCCCTGGCCGCAGGCGCTGCGCGACTGGGCCCGCTCCTACCGGGCCGCCCTGGCCGCGCACCCCAACATCGTCCCGGTGCTCGCCCAGGGCCCCGGCCGCCGCCCGAACGCGTTGCGGCTGGCCGACGCCGTCTTCGGCTGCCTGGTCGCGGCCGGCTGGCCGCGCGGGCAGGCCACCCGGATCGGCGCGCTGATGCGGTACTTCGTCACCGGCTCGGCGCTGGCCTCGTTCGCGGCGGGCTTCCCCGAGGACGCCGGGCTGTACGACGCCGCCGACTACCCGCACCTCGGCGAGGCCCACCGGCTGGCCGAGCACCGCGGCGCGATCGACGAGGGCGCCTTCGAGACCGGGCTCGAAGCGCTCCTCGACGGCTTGCGGCTGCGGTACGAGCGGACGGTGGACGGGCCGGGGCAGCGGCCTCACCAGGGCTCGCGCACCACGAAGGCGGGGCGCAGCGACGGGTCCACCGGGTCGTAGTAGCGGTGGTAGACGGGGGTCAGCCCGCCGGAGACCGGGGGCACGATCCAGCTCCAGTCGGCGGGGGTGGGCCGCCCGAGCCGCTTCTCCTGGGCGACGTGCTTCAGGAACCGCTCCGACTCGGTGTGGTGGTCGGCGATCGTCACCCCGGCCTCCTGGAACGAGTGCAGCACCGCCACGTTGAGCTCCACCAGCGCCCGGTCGCGCCAGAGCGTGCGGTCGCTGGAGGTGTCCAGGCCGAGCCGGTCGGCGACGGTCGCCAGCATGTCGTACCGGTCGGCGTCGGCGAGGTTGCGGGCGCCGATCTCGGTGCCCATGTACCAGCCGTTGAACGGGGCGGTGGGGTAGCGGACGCCGCCGATCTCCAGCGTCATGTCGCTGATCGCGGGCACCGCGTACCAGCGCAGGCCCAGCTCCGCGAACCAGGCGTGGTCGGGGTGGGTGAGCTCGACCTCCAGGGTGGTGTCGTCCGGCAGTTCGTACCACTCGGGCCGGGCGCCGGCCCGCTCCTGCACCAGCAGCGGCAGCACCTCGAACCGCTCCTCGCCGCCCTTCCAGCCGAGGTCCCGGGCCCGGGCGGCCAGTTGCGCGCCGGCCGGGTCGCCGACGAAGCCGTGCCCGGCGGGGTGGCCGGCGTAGCGGACCAGCTGCTGGTTGAGGATGCGGGCGGCCGGGCGGCCGGGGCGGTCGGGGGCGAACACCGAGACCACCGGGCGGATCCGCCCGCCGTTGGTGGCCACCCGCAGGTGCTCGAAGCACTCGGTGGCGATGTCGTCGGCCGAGGCCAGGTGTCGCAGGTCCCGCACCACCAGGCTGCGCCAGTACAGCCGGCCGATGCAGCGCGCCGCGTTGCGCCAGGCGAGCCTGGCGCCGTAGGCGAGTTCGGCGGGCGTGTGCTGGTAGGTGCCGGTGAGGTCGATCTCGTCCAGGACGGCCAGCACCCGCCGGGTCGGGTCGCCGGCGCCGGGCTGCTCGCGGTGGAACTGGCGGACGAAGTCCGCGGCCGCGTCGGGGTCGGTGAAGTGCTCGACGTCGGGGATCGCGTCGGGATCGGCGGCCGCGTCGGGGTCGGCGAACGGGTCGGTGCGGGGCCCCGCGCCGAGCCGGCGGCCCGGGTCGACGAGACGCGCCGGACCGGCGGGCCCGACGTCGACGCGGTGCTGGACACCGGTGCCGTGCACGGTGGCGGGCAGGGGCTCGGGCCCGCGCGGCGGCCCGGCCGCCGGGTGCGCGTGGGCGAACGGGCAGCCGCCGACCGGCGCCGGTACCGGTGCTGCCACCGGTGCCGGCGCGGGGCGACGGGTGCTGCGGATGCTGCGGGTGCGAAGCCGGTCGAAGATCAAGGACACATCCCTCCTGCCGAACAGGAGTACCGGAGGTGTGCACCCGGCCGCAGAGAGTGAACGATTCGGCCCCCGCACCGGCGTCAACAACGCTAGGGTGCGGAGGCCGAAGGTCCGACTGTCGGATCAGCCCATGTCCTCCAGTCGGACGCCCTTGGTCTCCTTCATGTACTTCGCGACGAAGACCATCGACAGCGCCGCGAAGGCCGCGTAGACCAGGTAGGTCGCCGAGAGGTTCCAGCGCGAGAGCGAGGGGAACGACACCGTGATCGCCCAGTTGGCGATCCACTGGGCCGAGGCGGCGACCGAGAGGGCGGCGGCGCGGATCCGGTTGGGGAACATCTCGCCGAGCATCACCCAGACCACCACGCCCCAGGACATCGCGAAGAAGAGCACGAAGGCGTTGGCGGAGATCAGCGCGACGGTGCCCTGGAGGTCCGGCAGCGAGACGTCGCCGCCGCTGCCGGTGGCCGAGGAGAACGCCCAGCCGCAGGCGGCCAGCGCGACGGCCATGCCGGCCGAGCCGATCAGGGCGAGCGGCTTGCGGCCGATCCGGTCCACCAGCAGGATCGCGACCACGGTGCCGAGGATGTTGATGACCGAGCCGATGAAGCTGATCAGCAGCGAGTTGCTCTGGTCGATGCCGACGGACTGCCACAGGATCGACGAGTAGTAGAAGATCACGTTGATGCCGACCAGCTGCTGGAAGACCGAGAGGCCGATGCCGACCCAGACGATCGGCAGCAGGCCGAACCGGCCGCCGAGCAGGTCGCCGAAGCGCGGCCGGTGGTCGGAGTCGATCAGGCCCTGGATCTCGGCGATCCGGGCGTCGGTGTCGGAGTCCTTGCCCTCGACCTCGCCGAGCACGGCCCGGGCCTCGTCCAGGCGGCCGGCCGAGATCAGGTAGCGCGGGGACTCGGGGATCATCGAGGAGAGCACGAAGTAGACGGCGGCCGGCACGACGCAGATGCCGAGCATCCACTGCCAGGCCTCCAGGCCGAGCAGCCGGCCGCGGGTGTCGCCGCCGGCGGCGTCCGCCAGGACCCAGTTGACCAGCTGCGAGATCGCGATGCCGAGGACGATCGCGGCCTGCTGGAAGGAGGCCAGCCGGCCCCGGTAGCGGGTCGGTGCGACCTCGGCGATGTAGGTCGGGGCGATCACCGAGGCGATGCCGATCGCCGCTCCGCCGAGCACCCGCCAGCAGGCGAGGTCCCAGGCGGAGAACGGCAGCATCGAGCCGACCGCGCTCACCGCGAAGAGCAGCGCGCCCGCCTTCATCACCTTGATCCGGCCGTACCGGTCGGCGAACCGGCCGGCCAGCGCGGCACCGACCGCCGAGCCCAGCAGCGCGGACGACACGATCAGGCCGGTGACGCCGTCGCCGACGCCGAACCTCTCCTGGATGCCGGAGACGGCGCCGTTGATCACGGAGCTGTCGTAGCCGAACAGGAACCCGCCGAGGGCTGCGGCGGCGGTGATGAAGACGACGAAGCCGAGGCGGTCGGAGGATCGGGCCTCCGCCGCCACGGGCTCCGAGGGCTGCTGGGTGACGCTCACGATCTTGACTCCTGGTACTCAACGCTGAGCTTGGTAGCCGAGATCGTAACCCGTCAATGTTCAAGTGTTGTACGTGGGATGCCCGACAAGTCCCCTTGCTTATTAGTAAAGTGAACTGTCAAACTTGAGTCTCCACCGGAGAGGCCAGCGAGAGTCCGAACCGGCCCTCCTCGTCCGTCCACCAGTGGCTCAGCCGCAGGCCGGCCGCGGCCAGCTCCTCGGCCACCCGCTCCCGGCGGAACTTGGCCGACACCTCGGTGCGCAGCTCCTCGCCCTTCTCGAAGTGGACCGGCAGGTCCAGCGCAGGGATCTTCACGGTCTGCTCCTGCAGCGAGCGCAGCCGCATCTCGATCCACTCCCGCTCCGGGTCCCAGAGCGCCACGTGCTCGAACGCGGTCGGGTCGAAGTCGGCGGACAGCTCCCGGTTCAGCACGTTGAGCACGTTGCGGTTGAACTCCGCCGTCACCCCGGCCGCGTCGTCGTAGGCGGCCACCAGCACCCGCGGGTCCTTGACCAGGTCGGTGCCGAGCAGCAGGAAGTCGCCCGGGTCGAGCGCCGCGCGCAGCCCGCGCAGGAAGGCCGCCCGCTCGGCGGGGAGCAGGTTGCCGAGGGTGCCGCCGAGGAAGGCGACCAGGCGCGGTCCGCCCTCCGGCGGCAGGCCCAGCCGGGCGGTGAAGTCGGCGAGCACCGCGTGCACGGACAGCCCCGGGTACTCCCGGGCGAGCGCCTCGCCCGCGCCGGTGAGCGCGCTCTCGCTGACGTCCACCGGGACGTAACTGTCCAGCGTGCCGAGGTCGCGCAGCGCGTCCAGCAGCAGCCTGGTCTTCTCCGAGGAGCCGGAGCCCAGCTCCACCAGGGTGCGGGCCCGGGTGGCGGCGGCGATCTCGCCGGCCCGGGCGGTGAGGATGGCCCGCTCGGCGCGGGTCGGGTAGTACTCCGGCAGCCTGGTGATCTCCTCGAACAGCTCGCTGCCCCGGGCGTCGTAGAACCACTTCGGCGGCAGCCACTTGGGATCGGCGGTCAGCCCCTGCTGCACGTCGTGGTGCAGGGCGGTGCTGAAGTGGTCGGCGGGCAGCAGTCGGGTGAGATCAAAGGTGCTCATGACAGATGGATCCTCTGTTCAAAAAGTGAAGGGGAGAGGAGCGGCGGAGATTCAGAGCGGGCGGACGGCGAGGCCGTCCGGGCCGGCCAGCAGCAGCGAGCGGTCCGGGACGACGGTCCAGTCCGGGTGGTCGTCGTAGGGCTCGGAGGCCACCAGCACGCCCGCACCCGGCAGGCTCCGGTGGTGCAGGGTGTCGCCCCAGGCGGTGGCGGCGATCGCGCGGCCGTCGGTGAGCAGCAGATTGAGCCGGCCGGTGGTGTGCGCGGCCACGTCCGCGACGGTGCCGGCCAGCGCCTCGCCGAGGTCGGCGCCATCGCGCAGCCGGCGCAGGGCCAGGCCCCAGAGCAGCGCCGAGTCGGTCCGGGCCGGCAGCTCCAGCAGCTCGGCCGGGGTCAGCCGCCCGGCCAGCGCGTCCAGCTTGTCCGGCCAGCCGGCCACCGCGCCGTTGTGGCTGAACAGCCAGCGGCCGGCGGCGAACGGCGCGGCCGCGTCCTCGCCCGCCGCACAGCCCTCGGTCGCCGAGCGGACGGCCGCCAGCAGCGCCCGGGTGCGGATCACCCGGGCGAGGTCGGCGAACGAGGCGTCCGCCCAGATCGGCCCGGCCCGCCGGTAGCGGGCCGGCGTCTCGTCGCCGTCCGCGTACCAGCCGAGGCCGAAGCCGTCGACGTTGACCGTGCCGTACTGCTGCGCCCGGGGGGCCCAGGACTGCCGGTGCAGCCCGAACGGCGGCTCCACCAGCAGCTCCCTGGGCGTCACCGGCTCGCCGAGGTAGGCGAGGTGGCGGCACATCAGTCGACCGCCACGTCGGCCGCGGTGCGGAACCCGGCGAAGATCTGCCGCCGGATCGGGTAGTCCCAGTTGCGGAACGTGCCCCGGCAGGCCACCGGCGCCACGGCGAAGCAGCCGCCGCGCAGCACCTTGTACTCGGGGCCGAAGAAGACCTCCGAGTACTCCTTGTACGGCCAGGCCCGGAAGCCGGGGTAGGGGTCGAGGTCGCTGGCCGTCCACTCCCAGACGTCGCCCATCAACTGCCGCACACCGTACGGCGACCGGCCGGCCGGGTAGCTGCCCGCCGGGGCCGGGCGCAGATGGCGCTGGCCGAGGTTGGCGTGCTCCGGCCCGGGCGGCCCGTCGCCCCAGGGGTAGCGGCGGGAGCGGTCGGTGGCCGGGTCGTACCGGGCGGCCTTCTCCCACTCCGCCTCGGTCGGCAGCCGCCGCCCCGCCCATCGGGCGTAGGCGTCCGCCTCGTACCAACTGACGTGCAGCACCGGCTCGTTCTCGGGCACCGGCTCCACCGAGGCGAACCGGCGGCGCAGCCACTGGCCGCCCTCGCGGTGCCAGAACAGCGGGGCGCTCAGCTCGGCCCGCTGCCGGTGCTCCCAGCCCGCCGCGGTCCACCAGCGCGGGTCGTCGTAGCCGCCGTCGGCGATGAACCGCAGGTACGCGCCGTTGGTGACGGGGGTGGTGTCGAGCCGGAAGGCCGGCAGGTCGACCCGGTGCGCCGGGCGCTCGTTGTCCAGCGCCCAGGGCTCGGTGTCCGTCCCCATGGTGAACGGGCCGGCGGGGACGAGCACGTCGGCGGGCAGTGCGGCCGCGTCCGCCGGTGCGGGCGGTGGCGGGGGAGCGGCCAGCGCGGGCTCGCCGCGGCGCAGCTGGTGGGTGATCAGCATGGTCTCGTCGTGCTGTTGCTCGTGCTGGGCGATCATGCCGAAGGCGAAGCCGGCGTCCAGCAGCGGGGTGCCCTCCAGCGGGCTGGCCTCCAGCAGGTCGAGGACCCGGCCGCGGACGTCGTGCGCGTAGGCGCGGGCCTCGGCGGGCGGCAGCAGCGGCAGGCTCGGGCGTTCGGCGCGCGGGTGCTCGAAGGCGTCGTAGAGCGGGTCGATCTCCGGGCGCATCGGCTCCCGGCCGCCGATGTTGCGCAGCAGCCAGAGTTCCTCCTGGTTGCCGATGTGGGCGAGGTCCCAGACCAGCGGGGACATCAGCGGGGAGTGCTGGGCGGTGAGGTCGTGGTCCTCGACGCAGTCGGTCAGCGCGGCGGTGCGGGTGCGGGCGGCCAGCAGCTCGGTGGCGATCGCCTCGCGCAGGGCCGCGGGCGGCAGGTCGGCCGGTGAGGTGGGGGCGGCCGGGGCGGAGCCGGGTACGGCGGTGGCCGGGGGCGCGGCTGCGGGGCCGGTCGCCCCGGGAGCGCGGGAGCCGGTCGGGCGGGCGTCGTCGATCATGGTGCGGCCTCCTCCGGGGGAGTGCGTCGGGTGCCGGAGCGCAGGGCGTCCAGCTGGTCGTCGGCCGGGCAGCGGCCGCGCGCCGGGTAGCGCTCGGCGAACTCGGCGACGGCGGTGCGCAGCCGCTCGGCGCCGGGCAGGCGGCCCAGCGCGGCGTCGGCGGCGGCGAAGCAGGCGAGGGTGGCGCGGCGCAGCGCGGGGTCGGCCACCGCCAGGGTGGCCGCCCGGCGCCAGGCGTCGCTGCGCGGAGGGCGCGGGCCGTCGGCGCACTCCAGCGGCTCCAGCGCGGCCAGCGCGGTGTCGGCGGCCGTCGGGTCGTCCAGCAGCGCGGTCACCAGGGCCGTGGGGACGATCCAGCCGTCGCCGGGCTGGGCGTCGATCATCCGCAGCTCCAGGTGGCCGTGCGGGCGGACCGGCGGGAAGAGCGTGGTGCGGTGGTAGTCCAGGTCGGCCAGGGTCGGCGGGCGCTCGCCGGCGCCGCGCAGCCAGTCGGTGAAGGTCAGCCCGGCCGGCGCCGTCCACGGCAGGCCGTCGGGGCGGCGGATGCAGAGCACCTCGGCGTCCAGCACGTACCTGGTCCAGGCCTCGCGCGGATCGCCGTGGTCCGGGGCGGGTGCGAGGGTGCGGGTGGGGTCCATCCGGGACCAGACGATCTGCCGGGTGGACCGGTGACCGGTCGGCTTGCCGTCCAGCAGGGGGGAGTTGGCGAAGGCGGCGACCAGGACGGGACCCAGCCGGTGGGCCAGGCGCCAGCGGCGGTCCAGCGCGTGCGGGCCGTCGGCGGCCCCCGCGTCCAGGCAGACCTGCACGGAGGCGGTCCCGGTCATCATGATCCGGCCCCAGGGCCCGGCCGAGTCGAAGAATCGTTCCATCGCCAGGTAGCGCGGGTGGTCCAGCACCATCTCACGAGGGCGGGCCAGGGGGTCGGTGCCGGTTCCGGTGAGCCGCAGACCCTGGGCCGCGAAGGCGGCCCGCAGGGTGGCGAGATCGCGTCGGGTGTCGTCGACGCAGGCGGTGAGGCCGTCGGCGGGCGGGGAGCTGAGCTCGACCTGTCCACCGGGTTCGAGGGTGAGGCGGGCACCGGAGGGGAGGGACGTCCCGTCGGCGCCGCCCAGCGGCAGCGATTCCAGTGCGGCGTGCAGCCGCTCCGTTAGGACGGGGCGGGTCGGACATCGGTCGTCGTGGACGAACCACTCGACCTCGACACCGACCAGCCGGGGCGGTCCGATCTTGAAACAGACACCGGCCATGTGGCGACGCGCCGTCGATTCGGTCAGTGGAGTGACCGTACCGGGGGGCGGATCGGCGCCCTGCCGGGCGGTCGGGCTGGTCGTGCTGGTCGGGCGAACGGGTATCACCGGACTCACCATCCTCGGGATCACGATTGCGGCCCGGTCTACCCTGCCCAGTCTGCTACGGACCATGCCGGGGCGCTCCGCAAACATCTTGTGAAGAGAAGTCCTCGCAGGTCAGAGGTGGTGCAATCGGGTGATTACGGGCCGTTCAGAGCCGTTTCAGCCGCTCCAGGGCCTGCGCCAGCACCGGCTCCGGCAGCGCGTAGTTCAGCCGCAGCGAGCCCTCGCCGCCGGGGCCGAAATCGGCGCCGTCGGAGGCCTCCAGGCCGCACCGCTCCAACAGCGCCGCCCGGGCGCCGACGGCCGGCAGGCCGAGCGCGGCGGCGTCCAGCCAGAGCAGGTAGGAGGCCTCGGGCGCGGAGCGGACGGCGGTGCCGAGCAGGCCGGTCAACCGGTCCCGGGCGGCGGCCAGGTGGTTCAGCAGGGCGTCCAGCCACGGGCCGCCGCGGCGCAGCGCCGCGCCCTGCACCACCTGTTCCAGCAGCCCGCCCTCCCACAGGCCGTACCCGGCCATCACCCCGGTGATCCGCTCGCGCAGCGCCGCGTTCGGGACGAGCGCGAAGCAGCTGGGGACGCCGGAGGTGTTGAAGGTCTTGCCGACCGAGTTGAGCGTGACCGTCCGCTCCCGGTACGGGCCGGCCACCGCGACGGCCACCGGGTGGCGGTGACCCGGGTGGGTGAGGTCGCCGTGCACCTCGTCCGAGATCAGCACCGCGCCGGCTCGCGCCGCCGCCCCGGCCAGCGCGCGCACCTCCGCCGCGGTCCAGACCCGGCCGGACGGGTTGTGCGGGCTGCTCAGCAGCACCGCCCCGGCCCGCTGCCCGGCGAAGGCGTCGAGCGGCAGCCGGTAGCCGGCGGCGTCCCGGGCCAGTGGCAGCTCCCGGTACGGCAGCCCGGCGGCCCGGCAGAGCTGGGCGAAGCCGCCCCACTCCGGCGTCGGGAACAGCACCGGCCCGGCCGGGCGCACCGCCTCCAGCAGCAGGCGGACGGCGGTGCGCGGCCCGAACGGCAGCAGCAGCACCCACGCCGGGTCGATCTCCTCCCGGTGCCGCTCCCGGTACCAGCGGGCCACCAGCGACCGTCCGGCGGGATCGCACACGGTGTACCCGTAGGCCGGGTGTCCCGCCCGCCGGCGCAGCGCCGCCGCGACGGCCGGCGGGCCGGGCAGGTCCATGTCCGCCAGTCCCATCGCGATCACGCCGGCCGCGCCGCCGCCCGTCCGGGCCCACTTGCTGCTCCCGGTGCCGGCCCGGTCGAAGGGCTGCTCGAAGAGCCGGCCGAGGGAAGGGTCGAGGGGAGGCGCGGGGGAAGGGTCGAGGGGAGTGCCGAGCGCAGGGCCGAGGGGCCGGCCGGGGCCGGGTTCGTCCGACGGGGTCGTCATGGCGGGCCTCCCGGGCGGCGGTGGGGTCGGTCCCGGCCACGCTAACCGCCCGGGGCCGGCCGGTCACCAGGCCGCGGGCACGCACGGGACACGGGGAAGGGCGGCACTCATGGGACTGCGCGAACGG